>JBBSWG010000055.1:0-4710 GCA_038046425.1 Nanobdellota archaeon | reverse complement strand
GAAGATCAGGAAGCTGGGGTTGAGGAAGGAACGGTGATTGGTTTTAAGTTCCATCGGCACTATCCAAAAGGTGAGTGATTTCTCAGAAAATACAGACAAAGAGCGAGCCGATAGTGCCCTTCCTCCTGAACAACGCCGCCTGTGCCGTGAGCCTCGTGCTCCAAGCGCTTCCATATTCGCTGAATATTCGCTTTAGGTATCGTGGTGGAGCACCTACCAAACTCTCTTACGAGACAGCAATTTTCGGCTCACCTTTTGGCACGGGCGGCGGCGTTGTTCAGGAAATCACTCACAAAATGGATAGTGCCGTTCCATCAAAAGCTATATAAACATCCTGAGAATTCCTCCTCTTATGAAAAAAAGAGGTCCCTCCAAGTTGGAAGACGAGAAGAGAGAAAGCTATAAAGAACATCTGCTGCACAAGCATCCCCACCACCCCTTATTCCGGCAGAAATGGAGTTTTGGCCAGCGGGCGGCTGACGTCATTGCCGGGTTTGGCGGCAGTTGGCATTTTATCCTGTTATTATTTGGATTTTTGATATTCTGGATCGGACTGAACAGCTGGCTGCTGATCGCTCGGCCTTATGATCCTTATCCCTACATCCTGCTCAACCTGGTTCTATCAACCCTGGCTGCGACGCAAGCACCGGTCATCCTGATGGCCCAGAACCGGCAGGCCGAGCGTGACCGGGTGCAGGCCAAGTATGATTATCAGATCAACCGCAAGGCCGAGCGTGAAATTCAGGAAATTAAAAGGGAATTGCAGCAGATTAGGGGTGTGTTAAAGAGATAATAAGGAAACAGTTAATACTATTTATTTAATGAAGTTCGCAGTTGTTCACAAATAATCAGCAAAAATCTGGGCTTCCTTGCTGCGCTCCACCCGATCTAGGATGACATAGCTGAACCCCGGCACTTTCCCCCGGAAGCGATCAGTCATGACGGTTAAGCCATTACTTTTCTCGTCTAAATAAGGATTATCAATCTGGAAGGGATCACCTATCAGGACCATCTTGGAATTCTCCCCTAAGCGCGTGCCGATCTGCTTGATCTCTTTGGGCGTGAAATTCTGGGCTTCATCCACGACGATGTATTGGTTATGAAAGGTATCACCGCGGACAAAATTGATGGGACGATAATCTATCCATTCTCCTAACCCGGCATAATCAACAGCCGCATCGCCCATGATTACCCGCAGGGCCGTGTTGATAGGCTGGAAATGCGGACTGATTTTTTCCTCTAGCTCGCCGGGAAGGAAACCCAGCTCTTTTCCCGACTCGATGGTCGGGCGAAAAATGATGATTTTTTTGTAGCGCTGCTGTCCCTCATTAATAACCTGACACAAACCTGCCGCTAAGGCCAACACGGTTTTCCCGGTTCCGGCTTTGCCCAAGCCAGCAACAATTTTCGTATTTTCATCTAAACAGGAATCGAGAAGGAAACGCTGGGAATAATTTCGCGGCTCGACTTTCTCCACGGCTTTTCCTGTATATTTTAATTTCAAGATTTTTCCATGATGATATCGTCCGAGAGCCGACTGCGACTCATTCTTAAGGATAAGGTATTGGCCCTCTTCCAGCCTCGAAATGATTTCTCCCGGCGGAAGTACGGCTCCCTCTTTATGGAAAGTATCGATAACTTCTGCTGAGGTCTCAAATTTTACCTGGCGATTGAAGAATTCATTCAGATCCAGGACCGCTTTATCGAAAAGATAATCCTCGGCCCGTACTCCCATCAAGCGTAAGCGTATCCGTAAATTAACATCTTTTGTAACGACACAGGTATCGCTGTCGGGGTGCTGCTCTCTCAAACGCTGGGCACGGTAAATGATCCGGTCGTCAAAGTAAGCTGACTTTTCTACGTTCTCCGGCAAGGAGGAAGTGAGGAAAAATAATTTTCCGCCTTGAGGGGTAAGGGGGATCCCTTCTGCTAAATCACGTTTTAGGGCGAGGTTACTTTCCCGCGTCAATTCCTCTAAACGATGACAGGCTTCCCGGGCGTGAACGTTTCTTTCCTCAGACCCTTTCTTAAATTTATCTAACTCGACCACCACCTCCAGTGGAAGATAAACGTCATTCTCCTGAAAATTGAATAAGGCTTCCGGGTCATGTAGCAGGACATTCGTGTCGAGAAGATAGCTCTTCTTTCGTTCAGTTCCTCTTTCTGGCGGACTCATTGTTTCAAGGCGTGCAGGATAGCTTCATACTCGGCAGCATAGCGATAATTAAACATTCCCCGGCGCCGGGTTTCCTGATGATAAACTAGGGCCCCCGCTTTAAGACGCTCTCCAATAGCCGTAAACTCCGTCTTCTGGGCCAGGATGCTTACGAGAGATTCAATCGTGTCGGGCGTATAGGAATCAGGGAAAGGTGGTGGCCAATACTTCTCGACCAGCTGGGCAGCAGTTGATTGCCGCCAGACTAATTCCCCTACCCGCGCATACATAAAATTTCTGCTCCAGTTCTGGAAAAGTTTCTGGTAATCTAGCCAGACTTCCCGGCGCAAGGTCTTGGGATCGTGCTGCCCGGGGGAAAGTTCTACGGGACAGATACTGACAGCGTGAGCATAGAGAATCCCAATCTTCTCCGCATTTAGCTGGTAGGGGGTATTATTTTCGAGCCGGGCGTCAACATTTTCCAGCTGGAGAATAATCTCATAGAGATTTTTCCGGGTATTACGTATTTTATGTTGCCGGATCGAGGTTGGAATTTGCATCAGACGGGCGTACGAAGTTCTTTATATATCCATTTCTATGGTTGAATATATCTAGTCAAATATCTCTAGTTGAATATATGGGGTTAGATATGTGGGGTTGGATACCTCTAGTTGAATAGAGAAACTGAAAAAGAGGTATTTGTTTAGCACCTTCAAAATTCCCGAAGTGATTCCGCTAGGGCGACATCCCCGTAGGGGGCAACCCCCTGTCGCCAGCGCAGATAAAACCAGAAGGAATTTTGACCTTAGGGTGCTAAACAAATACGAGAAACTGAAAAAGAGTGGTTTTGGATTACTTAATATATTCCTGTACAAACCCGCGGAAATGGTCCCAGTCAAAACCCCGTACAACTTCGTGATCCGAGCCCGGAATTACATAAGTTCGTCCGGACTCGTCACAGGTCAGGCTCATCTGTTCCACCACCAGCCGCTCCGGATGCAAGTAGCTATAGGGAACATAAACGTCATGGATAGCGACATTATAAGTTATTAGTTCCTCTAATTCTTCTGCCATTCTAAGTCCTAATTTAAAATTATAACGGGGATTTTTAAGGAGTTCTATTAAACCCCGATAATCTTCCCAAAACTCCTGGGGCTCACTGTAGGCGGCAGGAAAATCCAGGTTTTTAATAATCTGATCTTTTTTTCTCCTAATTCTGAGATCCTCTTCGGGTGGCAATTGGCTTGCCTTCTCCGGATCAACCGTCACCATTTTATTAAGAATTCCATACAGATTTTCACCAGCAATAACTTTTCTCAGGAATTCTCCCACGACTCTCCCGCCCAGGAAAGCATCAAGCATCCGGTGGACATACTGTCCAGGCAAAGTAAGTAGTTGTTCTGAGCAGCTGACCGGCATCCGATAATTATTACAGATATCGGCCGGAATTATGGTGGTGGGTATTCCTGAGCCTAAAACCTGCTTGGCAGCAGCAGCATCATAACGCAGATTATGCTCTAAATTCTGTCCGGAAGGAAGACGACCGCCCATAATATACAACCGTTCAATGTTTCGTGCTGCCTGGGGATGCTCTCGCAGGAGCAGGGCCAGATTGGTCAAAGGAGCGATGCTAAACACGACGTGTCTTTCCTGAAGAAGTTGTTGGGCAAAATGCTTTAATCCTTGGGGAATGATTCCCACGCTTTTTAATGGCCGGAACAATAATTCGACCGAACCTTCTTTTTTCATGCGTTTTTCATCAAAAAAAGAATGATCAATGAGATATTTTTCTAATCCCAGTGAATACGGTAGAACTTCTGCCCCTATTGGTTCAGCTGCCCCGCGGGCAACCGGAATTTTTTTTCCCGCCAGATTAACCAGGTGTTGGGCGATATAACAACGTGAATCCACGTCACCATTCACGGTGTAAATGCCGGCCAGTTCTATCTCTGGGTGATTGAGCATGGTCAGGAGGGAAAGGGCATCGTCGATATCACTGCCAATATCGGTATGCAAGAGGATTTTGGGCTTAGTCATGCTCTTCCTTCCTAAAAATATTATATTTTGCATCTAGTCTTTGTGCTAATGCTAGGATAAGTTGGCCTTCCTTCTCGAGGGGTATAGTATTTATATTATCAGTACCTATAGCCTCAGTAGAACCTGTTATAAAGTGATAACTCCTGCTTATCTCCGGGGGAAGATTCCTTATTCCGCAGTGTGCTTTATTTTCCATAAAGCATACCCCTATACTGGCAGGAGCATACTGCTGTAACTCGCGTACTGCCCTACGCAGGGTGCGGCCGGTTACGATATCGTTTTCTAATATCAACACTTTTTTTCCCGCCAGTTTTTCTCCCTGAAAATTTTCACGGGGTTTCCAGCTCGCTCCCGGCCCTTTTCGTTTCATCTCTACCTCCATGATAGGAAGGCCAGCCAGATCAAACAAGTAGGCAGCATAGAGTCCGCCCGTGGCTATGGCGACGCCAACATCATAACTCTTTCGAACTTCCTGAGTCCAAACAGGATAACCACTCTTAAAATTATGGCTGCAGTTA
>JBBSWG010000054.1:15852-17246 GCA_038046425.1 Nanobdellota archaeon | reverse complement strand
GATGGAACTTAAAACCAATCACCGTTCCTTCCTCAACCCCAGCTTCCTGATCTTCCGGTGCAACGTTTCAGCACGAATACCAATCTTTGCTGCTGCTTCACTCACTTTCCAGCCCTGCTCTTCTAAGGCTTGCTGCAGGAATTGCCGCTCAAATTCGCGCTCGGCATCTTTCCAGGTCCAGTCCTGATACGGAATGAACTTAACGATGTTCCGGGAGAGCGTAGGAAGGTCCTGATACAGCTCCTCGATCTTCTCGGGACGGAGAACCTGCTTGTACTGTTCGAACGTTCCTCGAATAGCTTGATCTACAATCCCTTCCTGATAACGTTCTTTGCTAAGTTCCTTGCCGAGTTCTTTGCCGAGTCCAGTGCTGGAAAGTATTCCTTTGATCTGCCCGACCTTAATGTCCAGATCCTTGATGGCCCGATGAATGCTTCTCCGGTCCAGCTCCAGCGTCTTCGCTAAGTGGGAGATATTGCCGCGATGCAGGCGCAGCTCCCGTTTCAGGAATTCCTTTTTGAACGATTTTTTGGCCTTTGAGAAAGGCAATCCCGCTGCTACATAGATGTTCAGCTGCGGGTTGACTAAGCGATCCGTAATGTCGGCCTCTAATTTGGGAATGGTAATACCTAAATGCTTCTCCATGGTCTCTTCCAGCAACGGAGTTACTTTTTCCTTGATTGCTTCTTCGAGGTCTTTAGGATATTTCATGCTGCTGGTAAAGATGGCCTTTACGCTTCCGCACCCTCCTGGCTGCCGATACCCCGTAATTTCTTGGTTAAGGGCATCTTTTCCCCGCAATGCTGGCAGGCGACAATATAAGAAGGAATACCTTTGAGCTTTTTTCTCTTGTATTCACCAACAGATTCTCCTTTCTTGTGGCATGCTGGACAGGTATAACTCGCTTCCAATTTCACGCTGGCTTCATGCGTAGCTGTGTCTTCACGATAGCCACAGGAAGGACAAACATATTCTTTAGCTTTAGACTGGACTTTCCCTTTCACGATGGGCTTGCCTATCTTTCCCTGATGGCACTTTGGACATTCCTGGCGGTAGACCCAAGCGATAACGTAACCGCGATTGGTAAAGTACAAGCAGTCAGCCAAAGATTCAGGTAGTTGTAAGCCCATTTTGTGATTCCTCTTTTTTTCTTTTTTTATTTCCGTTCTGCTTCAGGGAAGAACTCCACCCGGGGATATAAATGTTTCTAAAATAAAGAAATATGCCTCCGCGAGGATTTGAACCCCGGTTCCAAGCTGTTTGTCTGCTCTGCTTTCCGTGACAGACCGCAAGCTCGTGTCCTTTCTGGTCTTGGTGATTAACACCGCATCCAGGCTAGACTACGGAGGCTTTGTCTGAGCACAAGGGAACAGAACCTTTATTAAGTTTCTGGT
>JBBSWG010000054.1:0-15752 GCA_038046425.1 Nanobdellota archaeon | reverse complement strand
TAGAGAAAATACTGCACGAGCATCGCCACCAGAAATCCCAGCACTGCCCCTACCAGCACCTGAGCCGGGGTATGGCCTAAGGCGATGTGGGTTTTCGTCTTGATCTTTAATCTCTTGAGCATTTCCGTCAACAATAAGCCTTCTTCGCCCACACTTCTCCGGACGCCAAAGGCATCCCGCAGGACCACAAAGGCTAAGACCAAGCTTATGGCAAAGGCCGTCGTTGTCCCTTCCTGTAAATAAACGATCGTGACCAAGGCGAGCACAAAGGCAGAATGCGAGGAAGGCATGCCGCCAGTTACTACCAAATCTCGCCAGTGCAGGGTTTTGTGCCTAAACCAGAGCAGAATCAGCTTAAGTAGCTGGGCGCCAAAGCCAGCCAGCAGGATGCTCAGGATGATTTTGTTCATGGGGAGGTGGATGAAGAGGAGGATAATTAAAAGGTTTATATATTTTTCCCGCCTGGCTTCAGAATAATGAGGTATTACCCGCCGTCTCCCTCCAGACAACAAACGTTTATCTAGCCTTTGCTCATTACTAGCGGCATGATGAAAAAATTAGTTAGGTATTCGGCTTTGGCAGCGGCAACCTTTTTATCTCCCATTTATTCTCTCGCTACGCCAGTTCCAGCAGAATGCCTGGTTTCCACAGCGTATCAGGGTGAAGGAGAGAAACAGGAAGAACAAAAAGAGAGTGAAGAACAAAAAAAGGATGAAAAAGGCAACCTAGAACGCGCAATCGAGGAAAGAACCATCGAAGGAGAAAGGACTGCCGGCGAAGAAAGAACTGCCGGGCGAGCCAGCATAACTTCTTTATCCCGCGATACCACTGTCCGCGATTTAACCTTCCGCTTCCGCACTGAATACAGCCCTTTAAGCATTAAGGGAACTGAAACGGACCAAAGCCAGGTTTCCTATAACCAGCAACGCCTGGATGTAAGCCTGAATTTAGGAATGGACTTTTACTTAGTGCTGGGAGCAGGCATGACCAGTAAGGATCCGGCCACTTCCGCCAATGTACCAGCAAACTTTGCTTCCCAGCGCGACAATGTGCGTTTAGGCGTGGGCTATGAAATCAATTCTGGTTATCGGGCGGAAGGCGAGGCAATTTTAGTACGCCATGCCGGCGAATTCCAGCCGGGCGTACGCACCAAGCTTATCGGCGATTTGTTCTGGGCGGAATCGGGACCAGTGCGGGGAGTAGATTTTCAGGTTGGCGTTAATCTTATCAAGAGTGAGCCGATCACCAGTACTGGGCCCCAGTTAGCCTCGCAGCTAGGGGCGAAATTTGCCGGCGGGCAATTCTTTCAGAGTTATTATGCCCGTTTAGCGACCTTGCTTGCCTCTGGGGAAGGGCAGATGAGTTTTGAAACGGGTGCTTGCCGGGATTTCAGCTGGCTGAAAGGCTGTCTGGGAACGGAATTCTTTTATCACCGTTCGGGCGAAGTGGAAGAACGGGGAGCACTAACGAAGCTGAGCGTGGATGTGGAAAGGCTGCCGTATCGGAGGTAAATTTTTTGTAGTTCAGAATAGATGATTATAGTTTTTACGGTGCGGCCGCCGCTTGCCTTACGGAGCCACCCGCAAAAACGAGCAGTCGTCGCCAAGGTTGCTCTCACTGCCAGCGCTAGAGCCGTTGCCCAGGTTGCGCACAAACAAGGCTCGCAATTCATCCTGTTCCGTATTTTGCCGTACATAGAAACCCATTAATTTATCTGGCCTGGTTCCATATTGCTGGGCATAGACATCCCAGATAATATTCCGATAGCTGCGCAATAGCGGAAGATCATCTTCAACAGCAGTTCGCCAGCCCGCATTCTCGCGACGAGCGCTTCTTGCGCATTTTCCTGCTCCAGCTCCTCCTAAAAGCGGGTGCGAATACCGTTATCATCACCAATACCATTACCATTCCTATTGCCGTCGCTCATACTGCCCTTAAAACAGCCAACACTATATAAATGTTTCTATTTGTGAGTGATTATTTAAATGGTGGCGGGCCGGAGACAAAAAACAGATTCCTGCCCGCTCTTACCTAAACCACCTCTACCACAAAAACGTAAACCTAGGGAATAATCCCTAAAAATAGGGAAAAGTTTAAAAAGAAACACTGTTTCAGAAAGAAGATGACGACCTTACTCTCTCTCCTGGCCTATAAAATCATCAACGTACTACGAAACCATCCCCAGCAGAAATTCAAAGAGATAGAACTTATTCAGGCAGCCAGAACGGGTAAAGGAGCCGCTGGACTTCTGATCAATAAACTGGTACAGGAAGGGATCCTCCAAGAGCAACGAGTAGGCAGGGCTAAAATGATCTCTTGGCACCTTTCTAATCCCTCAGCGTTCTTCCTGAAGAACCTCCTGGATCAAGAAAAAATGCAGCAACTTCCCCCTCAAAAATTAGCAGCAATGCTGTTATTTCAACGGGAAGCTAATCCTAGCCTAAAATTAATGGTGGTATTTGGTTCCACTACTGCGGGGACTACTACTCCTCAAAGCGATATAGATCTGTTAATCGTTTCTGATAACCTACCTCTCCTGGAAAAGGCTCGCCAGCAGGCAGAAGAATATACCGATGAACGGCTAAACCTTCATATTTACAATGAGACCGAATTTAAAGAAAAAGTAAAAATAGAAAGTTTCGTCCAAAATGCTTTATTTCAGGGAATTATTCTGAAAGGGTATGACTTTGTCCAAGAGATCTACCTTCAGTTAAATGCCAAAAATAAAGAGCTTTTCACAAGATTAGACTATTTTAAGGAACGCCTTGCCGCCGCCCGGCGAAATTATAGCAGTAAGGATCGAGAAAGTGCTCAGGAAATAATTAGCCGGTTATTGGAGCAGCTTGTTTTTTACCTCCTTACCTCTAAAGTGATGGCCTACCAAAGCAAAAAAGATGCGTTAAAAGCAATTAAAAAGACTCCGGAAGGAAGAGTATTGATGAGCATAACCAAAAGCCCTTTAAAGGAAAAGATTGATAAATTAGACCAGCTCATTAAGGAGATCACAATCAAAACAATACGGGAAGAGCGGGGTTATGGACATTAACGCAGAGATTCGGGAAGATCTGGAAAGAGCGCAGAAAGCTCTGCAAGCAGCAGAAAGGAACTTCCAGGAGAAGGATTTTCTCACCGCCGCTAATCGGCTTTTTGTAGCTTGTGAAAGTGTTATTTATGGCTTATTAAAACAGAAGTATGGCACTATTTCCATAAGTCGAGAACGAATCTTAAGCCGGCTTAAAGAAATGGATGAACATCTCAAAGAGATTTATGATAAGAGCTATGATTTGCGTGTCCAGGCTGATTACGGGAAGCAATCAAAGCTCCTGCCCTTAACGGAAGAGAACGTGAAATTCATTCTTAATGAAGTTACAAAAATTATAAAACAAGTTAAAGAAAAAGTAGAAGTATTATCTACCCTAAAAGATCCATGAAGTCCTTATCCCTCTCCTTCTTCGCCCGCGACACTGTCCAGGTAGCGAAAGAACTATTAGGAAAAATCATCGCCATCAATGGAATGCAAGGACGCATCGTCGAGACCGAAGCGTATGGGCGGGATCCCGCCAGCCACGCCTTCAAGCGGACGGAACGCAGCAGCCTGATGTTCGATACCCATGGGCATGTTTATGTTTATCTCATCTACGGAATGTATGAATGTGTTAATTTCACTACTGAACAGAAGGGGGCTGGTGCAGTTTTAATCAGAGCAGTCGAGCCGCTGCACGGCATTACAGCAATGAAAAAAAACCGCGGAACGGACAACATTTACCATCTCTGCTCTGGCCCAGGGAAATTATGCCAAGCTTTAAGAATCAGCAGGAAGCATAATGGTTTAAAACTAGGAAAGGAAATAAACGTTCTTGATGATAATTTTAAGGTTGGGAAGATAGGAGTAAGTTCCCGCATCGGGATTAAGGAGGCATTACATCTGCCTTGGCGATTTTATCTGGCGGGGAATGAGTTTGTGAGCAAAGGGAATAAGATTTATAGAGAATTTTGAAAAACCTCCCTATCGGTCGGTTTTTGCAAAATTCTCGAGCGGGGGGAATAGGGAGGGTTTTGAGGCGACGTTGAGAGCGACGTATTTCACCTCGATGAGTACAGGTTATTCAAAACCCTCTATAATAAAAAACCGGGCCCCTTACCATTGGGGGGGTGTGAGGAGGTAGTAGAACTCACGTGCAGGAGCCCGTTATATCTGAAAGGGTTTTTATCACCTCTTTTCCCTAGCAGAACAGGAAGAAAAGTAGTACAAGTATATAAATGTTATGGTTATGTATACTAGTTTGGCTGATTAGGTTATAATTCGCCAAGAATACTGCGCGATCTGAAGCGCACTGAAGACCCGCAGTTGAGTTGGCTAAAAACACCGCAGTGTTTTTGAAGAGCAAAGATATTCTTAGGCCAGATTATAGAAGGGTTTGAATAACCTATACAAATACATCAAACCCTTCTAAGAAGGACTTTGAATTTCAATGCAAATCAGGGTTATTCAAAGTCCTCTATAATAAAATTTACTGAGTGGAAACCAAGATTTTTTCTAATTCTGATGGTAATCAGGCCTATTTATAAATTTTGCTTCTTTTTAGTAAAAACGCTTCCCACCAATACCTTAATAAACCCCCGCCCTTCCTGCAGGGTACTTTCCCCACACTGCCCTGTCCGCGGGGTAAATGAGGTAAAGGAAGTTGCCTGCAAAGGTAACCAGCAAATGTTTTCTTTGCTGGAAGCCAGAAATAGGCGATTGCTATCGGCACGAACGGTAGTAGACCTATTGTGGTGACGTTGCTCTGAACAACGCCGCCTGGGCCGCTCGGCTCGCCGACGCTTGCTAATGCCTTTGCCGGAAATCTGCTGAAGACAGCAGAAGGCGTCGTAACAGATGAACAGAGCTCCATAAACACCACTGCTCGCCTCGCCTCTTGGCCTGGGCGGCGGCGTTGTTCAGGACTTGAATACCATGGGTAATATACGTCATCCTCGAAGAGGAAGCTTACAGTACTGGCCGCGCAAGCGAGCCAAACATCGCCTGGCGAGAATCCGCTTCTGGTCTCAGGAGAATAAAGATGAGAGTAAAGAAAGCAAAACAAAACCGTTAGGCTTTATCGGCTATAAGGCCGGCATGACCCACGTCATGGCCATCGACAACCATCCTAAATCCTTGACTAAAGGCGAGTCCATCGTCATCCCCACCACGATTATCGACTGCCCGCCATTACATGTGGCCGGAGCAGCTTTCTATAAAGATCATCATAAAGTGACTTCATTCTTATCCTTCGCGGAGAAGCATCTGGTCAGGAGAGTTCCCGTTGCCAAGAAACCGGCAAAAGAATTTCCCCCGGCAGAAAGGTTTGACGACCTTCGCCTGCTGGTACAAACTCTTCCTCATCAGGCTAGTGATACCAAAACACCAAGGCTTCTGGAAATTGCTTTAGGGGGGGGTAAAGAGGAGAAAATTAAGTATGTTCAAAGCGTGTTGGGAAAAGAAATTGCCATTGCTGATGCTTTTGAGGCTGGCAATAGCGTGGACGTGCACGGCATTACTAAAGGCAAGGGTTTTCAGGGCACCGTGAAACGTTTTGGCGTTCCCGTGCGACAGCATAAAGCTGAGAAAACTAAGCGGGGTATAGGGACGTTAGGCAGCTGGACACCCAAACGGGTGGAATATTCGGTCGCTCAGCCGGGCAAGATGGGTTATCACCTCCGAACGGAATACAATAAGCAGATTCTTAAGCTGGCCGTTAAACCAGACATTAATCCTAAAAGCGGCATTCATAAATATGGCCTGCTACGGCATCCTTACCTGTTACTCAAAGGTTCCGTACCGGGGCCAAAAAAACGGGCCATGGTATTAACCCCTTCACTCCGTCCTAATCCTGCGTTTACTAAAGAAGCACCAGAAATAACCTATACCTCAATTAAGAGCTGATGATGAAGAGCTGAAATGATAAAATATAAAATTACTGACGACTAAAATTACCAAAGGCTAAACTATGAAACTCCCCATCATGACCGTACAGCGAACTCCTGCTGGGGAGATGCAGCTGCCGGTGCAATTCCAGGAAGAATATCGGCCGGATCTGATTAAGCGGGCGGTGCATGCTTTACAAAGCAAAGCCCGGCAGCCGTATGGTGCTTCCCCTGAAGCTGGGCTGCGCCACTCTCATTATGTCAGCAAGCGGCGGCGGAATTACCGCACCAGTTATGGGAAAGGAATTAGCAGAGTAGCAAGAAAAATTCACATTAAACGTGGTTCCCAGCTGACGTGGGTAGGCACCTTCAGTCCGCAGACCGTAGGCGGACGACGGGCGCATCCACCGAAAGCCCAGAAGATCTGGGTGCAGAAAATCAATCAAAAGGAAAATCAGAAGGCGATTCGCTCAGCGATGGCAGCTACGGTTAACAAACAATTAGTTCAGCAGCGGGGCCATCAGGTGCCGGCAGAATATCCGTTCATCATTGATAGTGCGGTAGAAGAGATTAAGAAGACGCCAGAGATGGAGAAAATATTGGCGGCATTAGGTTTTGATGCCGAACTGGAACGCGCGGCGCAGAAGAAAGTCCGGGCGGGAAAAGGTAAAATGCGGGGACGGAGATATAATAAAAAGAAAGGGCCGTTGATTGTGGTAAGCAAAGAGTGCTCTCTTATGCAGGCTGCTGGCAATATTCCCGGTGTTGACATCGTTCCAGTGCGGGCGTTAAATGCGGCAGTACTTGCTCCCGGCACCTTTCCCGGTCGAATAACGCTGTGGACAGAATCGGCGATCATGGAACTGGAAAAGAATAAGTTATTCATTTAAGGATAAGCAGGAAAATTGTGGAAGCGGGAAAACGACAATGAAAACAAAAAATGATCTCTCCACTCCTGACCCCTACACTATACTAAAATATCCTCTCTCCACCGAAAAAAGCGTCCGGCAGATTGAATTTGAGAATAAAATCAGTTTTGCTGTTGATAGTAAAGCGACGAAGCCGGAGGTAAAGAAAGCAGTGGAAGAGTTATATAAAGTAAAAGTATTGAAAGTGAATATCCATAACAGCTTTTCCGGCATCAAGAAAGCGATCGTCAAGCTCAGCCCGCAGCATAGTGCAGCAGATTTAAGCGCTGATCTGGGGATGATTTAGGATACTGATTAAAAATGGGTAAAAACCTAATCCAACAACGGCGGGGACGGGGAACTAACACCTATCGCTCTCCCAGCTTCCGCTTTCTGGGGGCAGTGCAACATCTGAACGGCGGGGGAAGTAATGGTGAAGGGAAAGGGATCGTGACTGATATTGTTCATTGTGCGGGCCATACCGCGCCACTATTACAAGTTGCTTTAAATGGACAGCAACAGTTAGCTTTTGCCCCAGAAGGAATGGTGGTGGGGGCAGAAATTGAAATAGGTCCGGCTGCGGAAGTCAAAGCCGGTAATGTTCTTCCCCTTAGCGCTATCCCGGAAGGAACGATGATTCATAACCTGGAACTGCATCCCGGCGATGGCGGGCGAGCGGTCCGCTCTTCCGGAACTTTTGCCCGGGTGGTAGCGAAGACCGAGCAGGGCGTGCTGGTTAAATTACCTTCACGAAAAGAACGGTTATTTTCCCCGGCATGCCGCGCTGCCGTGGGCTTAGTTGCCGGCTCGGGCCGGTTGGAGAAGCCGTTCCTGAAAGCCGGCACGATGTATCATAAGATGCGAGCGCGGAATAAGTTATATCCGCGCGTCTGTGGCATCAGCATGAATGCTGTCGATCATCCTTTTGGCGGGAAAGGCTCACATACCAAAGGCCGGCCGACGCAGTCTGCACGAGGCGATCCCCCGGGACGAAAAGTAGGGAAAATTGCACCGAAAAGGACGGGAAGGAGGAAAGTGTAAGAAGGTGTGAGAGAGAGAAAACAAGCAATAGAGAAAACAGGTAAATCAAAATGGCTCTCAAGGAAACTCGCTGGCATGGAAAAACGGAAGAGGAAGCCAGAAAGCTGGACTTGCGCGAGTTTATGCAGTTGGTTCCGGCTAGGCCGAGAAGAAGCCTTAAACGCGGCTTTACGGACTTACAGAAACGATTGCTGCGTAAGATTGAGAGGAATGAACCAAATCTGCGTACCCAGTGCCGGGATATGGTGATTATTCCGGCGATGCTCGGTAAGATGATCCTGGTTCATCGCGGCAAGGAATTTCTGCCGGTAACCATTACGGTTGACATGCTGGGGCATTACCTTGGCGAATTCATCATGACCAGGAAGCCCGTCAGTCATAGTGCTGCCGGCATTGGCGCGACCAGGTCCAGCAAGGCGATCTCAGCACGGTAAACAAAGATGAATACTCAAACATTAACGGCACCGCCTACGACAGCCTCGTCAGTGATGACACCATTTGCCGTAGCCAAAGCCCAGAATTTGCCCGTTTCCACGAAGCAGGCCGTTGAGATTTGCCGCGAATTACGGTGGAAAACAATCACCCAGGCCCGAAAGTACCTGCAAGAGGTGTTGCAATTCCACCGTGCCGTGCCCTATAAGCGCCATATCTTTGACCTGGGACATAAACCGGGCATTGGCCCGGGACGCTATCCGCAGAAAACCACGAAAGCTATACTACAGCTGCTTACAGCCGTGGAAGCCAATGCTCAGGTGAAAGGGTTAAATACTGCCAGCCTGAAAATCACTAAGCTGCTGGCGGATAAAGCCGCGAAACGCTCTTCCGCTGGCCGGCAACGGCATTTTCACCGCAATACTCATTTAGAGATTGAAGTGCGGGAAGCCGGGGAAGTTAAAGAGGATAAAAAAGAGAAGGCTACAAAAAGAAAAACCACGGAAAAAATGGAAAACAAAAAATGATCGAACGTAACTTCATCGCCCAGAAAACCAAGGAGTTTTACCTCAAGAAGTATCTTAAAAGCACGTTGCGGAATGCCGGCGTGTCGCAGATCAAGCTCAAGAAGATCCCGCTGGGCGAGAAGATCATCATCTCCTCCAGCCGGCCCAGCCTGATCGTCGGTTCACGAGGGGCCAACATCAAGGATCTCACCAAAGTGCTGAAAAAAGAATTTCAGCTCGAGAACCCTCAGATTGAAATCAATGAAGTTAAAGATATCTTTTTAGATGCTCAACTGGTTGCCGAACGCATCGCTAGCTCATTAGAGCGTCATGGTTCCGCCCGTTTCAAGAGCATCGGACATAAAGTGATGGAAAACGTAATGAATTCCGGCGCTTTAGGAGTGGAAGTGATTGTTTCCGGGAAAATTCCCAGCGCCCGGGCAAAAAGCTGGCGCTTTTACCTAGGGTACCTGAAGAAATGCGGTGAGTTGGCCATTACTGGCGTGCGGCACGCTCAAGCTACGGCCTTACTGAAAAGCGGGATGATCGGCATTAAAGTCTCGATCATGCCTCCTGACCTGAAACTGCCGGACAATATTCAGGTTCTGCAGGAGCCCGTCACGATCATTGAGCCTCTACGGGCAGAGCAAGAAGAAAAAGGAAAAAAAGTAAAGAAGAAAACGGCAGCCCGGCCACGCAAAAGAGTTGCCAAGAAGAAGGAAGAAAAGCCAGAAGAGAAAACGGGAGAGGCACCAGTTAAAGTTACTGGAGAACAACCGGAAGTTCCGGCAACAACAGAGCGAGAAACGGCAGGGGTATCCCCCACCGAGAGCTCCCTGGCCCAGGTATCCTCCGTATTCTCCTCATCCTCCTCATGAAAACAACACAGGAATTACAGCAATTGTCGGTGGAAGAGCTTACCGCCCGACGGGGCGAAGCACAGAAAGAGCTGCAGAAACTGCGGGTAAAGGCGTCCATGGGCGTCACCCCGGAAAATCCACTGAAGATTAAACAGACCAGAAAGCTCATTGCTCGCATCTATACGATCATTAACGAGAAAAACAGGCCAGAGAAGAAACAAGAGCATCAGCGAGAAAAACCAAAGGAAAAATCAACAGGGAGACAACGAGAGGGTGCATCACATCCATGATTGGCGTCTGTAACCAGTGTGGTTTGCCGCAGGACCTTTGCGTCTGTGAGACTATCGCCCGCGAGCAGCAGAAGATCACCGTCAAGATCGAAAAGAAAAAGTTTGGCAAGAAGTATACGATCATCGCTGGTCTGGGAAAGGAAGTCAACATCGAAGACATCGCCCGTAAACTTAAGAATAAGTTTGCCTGTGGTGGTACGGCCAAAAGCGGGCAGATTGAGCTGCAGGGCGACCATACTACCAGAATGAGAATGGCGCTGGTTGAACTGGGCTTCCCGGAGGAAACGATCGCCGTGGAACGTTCCTAGGGGTTAACCATGCGGCGCTACACCGGCATATTGATTGGCAGGCAGGCGCGGGTAATTGCGGCAAAAAATCCCGCGCTCCTGAAACTCAACGGAAAAATCGTTGATGAAACGAAAATGACATTAAAAATCAAGCATGACGGAAAGATCAAGACGCTCCTGAAGAGCTCGCTGACGTTGCAGGTCGACGGCCTGCTCCTGCCCGGGAAGGAGCTTATCGGGAGGACGGAGGAACGCATTCAATGACAACACTGACCGTAGCACCGGTCGCAGCGCCGACCGTATTGGGAATAGCAGCTCCCGGATCGGCAGCGGAGAAGACGTGTACTGATAAAAAATGCCCGTTTCATGGAAAACTAGCCGTGACCAAGGAACTCTTCCGCGGGAAAATCATTAAGAAGGATCTTCACCACACCGCTACGCTGGAATGGTATCGGCCCCATTACTTGCCCAAATATGAGCGCTATGAACTGCGGCGGTATCGCCTGCGGGTTCATAACCCGGCCTGTATTGATGCAGTTCCTGGTGACCAGGTCATTGCGGCTAAGACCCGGCCGTTAAGTAAGATGAAACATCATGTCATTATCCAGAAATTGATGAAGAGTGAATCATGAAAGCCTTCGCTGCTCATATCGGACGACCACTGCCGTTACAGGCCGTCGTGGAAGCTTGTGACAATTCCGGTGCGAAAACACTTAAGCTCGTAGCAGTCTTTGGTCATAAGACGGTCCGGGGAAGAATACCGGCAGCGGGCGTTGGTGATTTAGTGCAGGCGGCGGTTAAAAAGGGAAAATTAGAAATGAGAAAAACGGTCGTGCCGGCTGTAATCGTCCGGCAACGGAAGGAGTTTCGTCGTGCTGACGGTACCCGGGTACAGTTTGAGGATAATGCTGTCGTCGTGCTGAAAGATGACAAAGGGAATCCTAAGGGGACACTGCTCAAAGGGCCGATTGCCAAAGAAGCAGCAGAGCGTTGGCCGGCCGTCGCCAAATTAGCGAGCATGATCTTATGATAGTCGTGACAATAATCAATAACTAATAACAACGAATAGCTATGGTTAACTATACCACCTCCGGAAGTGGACAGCCGCGCCGACAGCATAAATCTCACGCTCTGGCCCCGCTTCATCAGCGGCAGAAGTTCCTGCATGTGCACCTGGCTGCGGAGCTCCGAAAAAAGTACCGGCGTCGGGCGCTGCAAGTTCGCGTCGGTGATAAAGTAAAAGTCCTGCGGGGGCAGTTTGCCAAGAAAGAAGGGGCGGTAGAACGCGTCAGTTTACGGTGGGAGCAGGTTTATGTTACGGGAATGGAGCAGGTGAAAAGAGACGGGACGAAGCGCCTTTATCCCTTGCATCCTAGCAACCTGCTGATCACCACTTTAAAACTCGATGACAAATACAGAAAAGAACTGCTAGAGAAGAACCGGGAGAAAAATGCGGATAAGAACATCCCGTCGGAAAAGAAAGTTCCAGTAGGTATAAAACCATAAAATACGATCCCCGAAGACCTTAAACCATGAAACGACACCTCAAAAGCATTGCTGCCCCTAAAAGTTGGATTTTGCCCCGGATACGAGGAAAATTCACCTTACGTCCCCAGCATAGCGGGCATCCTTATGCTGCGGGCCTGCCGTTAGGCCTGCTGATGCGTGATACGCTAAAACAAGCGGCAACGATGGCCGAAGTACGTAAGCTTCTGGCCACGCGGGAAGTATTGGTTGATGGACGCCGAAGAAAAGATCATCGTTTCCTGGTAGGATTGTTTGATGTCCTTTCCTTTCCGGCGCTGTCGAAGAACTATCGCGTGGTACTCGACGTAAAAGGAAAGATCGTGATCCGGGAGATTCCGGCAACGGAAACCAGCCTGAAACCCGGTAAAATTATGGGCAAGACCATGCTGACGGGGGGAAAGATTCAGTATCATCTTCATGATGGGAAAAATATTGGCGCGACCACGGGCCTGGCTGCCGTTGGCGACACGTTACTTTTGACGTTACCAGCATTGGCGGTAAAACAAGTGCTGCCCATGACGCCGGGTGCCCGAATATTTTTGATGGGGGGAAAGTATCAAGGATCAACGGGCATCTTACGGGAAATCAAAGGAAAGCTGGTGAGATATATAGTTACTGCTACTACTCCTGCTACAGCTTCAACTCCGGCTATTGCTCCAACCACAGCTGCCGTTGCCGGCAACACTATCGAAACGGCTAAAGAGTACGTTTTCGTCGTTGGGGCGGCCGGAGAGAAAACAGCTTCAATCACATTATAATATGACTGGCAATAAGCTATACCTGGATCATAAACTATCATGACCAACCATCCACCAAAACCCAAAAGCCAGAACCATTTAAGGAAGATCACTATAGCTAAAGTTACTTTAAACCTCGGTGCAGGAAAAAATGAAGATCTCCTAAAACGCGGGTTGGTGTTGCTACAGAAACTGGTTCCGGAGCAGGCGCCGGTAAAAACCATGACCCACAAACGCATTCCCGGCTGGGGGTTGCGACCGGGATTAGCAATCGGAGCTAAGGTGACGGTGCGCAGGAATACTAAAGAGTTCCTGAAACGGCTGCTAGCGGCAAAACAGAATATGCTCGCCAGTTCCAATTTTGACCGTAGCGGCAACGTTTCCTTTGGCATTCCTGAATATATTGACATTCCGGGGTTGGAGTATGATCCTGACTTGAAAATTTTAGGGTTAGAGGTTGCCGTGACGTTGGAACGGCCAGGCTTTCGCGTGAAGCAGCGGCGGCAACGGCCTTCATTTATCGGCAAAGCCCAGCGGATCAGTCAGCAGGAAGCGATTAGTTTTATAGAAAGTTTAGGGGTGCAGATCTCATGAGCTACAGCGACTGGAAAAAAGCGTTTACGCAACTCAATGCGAAACCCGTCAAGAAAGCCAAGTACACCAAACATAATTCCCCCAAACCGAGAACCTGCGGGATAGCCCTGCGAAAATGCCGCAACTGTGGCCGTGTCCGGGGGCACATCAATAAGTACGGCTTGCATCTCTGCCGACAATGTTTCCGGGAGATGGCCCTGGAGATTGGATTTAAACAATACAGTTGATGATAAAATAAATGGAAGATAAATGAAAACTACAATACGACAATATAACCAAACGGTGAGCCGCTATGTTTAACGACCCTCTCGCAGCAGCCTTAAGCAAGATCATGAATGCCGAACGCGTCGGCCAGCGCGAAGTACAGGTCAAGCCCGTCTCCGTACTGCTGAAGACGGTACTAAAGATCATGAATGATTTTAACTATATTGGTTCACTGGAAGAAATTCCCGATGGTCGGGCCGGTCTGCTAAAAATCAACCTGTTGGGTAACATTAACCTCTGCGGGGTTATTAAGCCGCGGTTCAGTGCCGGCTATCGGGAGATGGAGAAATGGGAAAAGCGGTACCTGCCGGCCAAGGATTTCGGGCTGCTGATACTCAGCACCCCACAAGGCCTGGTGACTCACCAGCAGGCCAAAGAAAGAAAACTGGGAGGGAAATTAATTGCCTATTGTTATTAGCCAATTAACCTGTTGACCACTATTAACCAATCGACCATGAAACAAGACCTCAGGAAGGAAATCGTGCTGCGGGAGGACGTGAGTGCACAGTTAGATCGTTCGGTACTGATAATCAAAGGGCCGCAGGGAGAAGTACGGCGTGATTTTCATTATCCTTCTATCTCCCTGAGCATCGTCCAGGGTAAGATAGAGGGTAAAGCCGGGGGAGAGAACGGGGGAAAGACAGGAAAAAAGATCATCGTAACTGCGGAAAAGGCGAGCAAGAAGGAAAAAACTATCGTCGGCACATTTACCGCCCATATTCGTAACCTGGTGAATGGCGTGCAGCAGCAGCATGTCTATAAGTTAAAAATCTGTTCTGGCCATTTCCCCATGACCGTTACGGTAGCTGGCCAGGAACTGCTCATCAAGAATTTTTTGGGGGAAAGCGTGCCCCGGAGGATTTCCCTCGAGCCTGGCGTGAGCGTTAAAATTCAGGATAAAGACATCATAGTCAGTAGCCCCGATAAAGAATTGGCGGGAAAGACCGCGGCAGGAATCGAACAGGCCTGTCGCATCACCAACCGCGATCGGCGCATTTTCATGGACGGCATCTGGCTGACGGAAAAAGCAGGAAAGGCGGTAAGTTAAATGAATTAATTAAATGAATTAAATCAATTAAAATCCCATGAGCTTATTACAACTTCGGCGGGAACGGAAACGGCATCAGCCGCATTTCGTGGTTAAAGAATCGCTCCAGCGGGGCGGTCGAATTGGACGACGGTGGCGCGCTAACCGCGGCATTCATTCCACGGTGCGGCAGGAGCATAAAGGCAAGCCGGCTATGCCTACCTCCGGCTATGGCTCGCCTCGGGCAGTAAGGGGTCTTCATCCCTCGGGTCTTCGTGGCGTGCTCGTTCATACTGTCGCTGAACTCCTGGCTCTCCGTGAGGGTGAAGGGGCAATGATCTCGGCTACGGTCGGTAACCGGGCTAAGCTGCAGCTGTTGAGTCGGGCCGTGGAAAAAAAGATTCCCTTGCTTAATGTTCGTGATCCGACGGGAGCAATGGAAAAGATTAAATCGGCTTTGGCCCAGCGAAGCGCTTTACGACAGGAATGGCTCAAGAACAAGAGCCGGAAACAGGAAGAGCGGCAGAAAAAAGCGGATGAGAAAAAGAAGAAGGAAAAGAAAGAGGAAAAGAGAAAAGCTGAGGAAAAGAGTGAAGTTCAAGCACCGGATCGGGGTTCAGAGAAAGAACAAGAGCAAAAAAAAGCACAGGAAGAAGAAAAAGAAATCGTGGAAAAAACCCTCATTAAGCCTCAATAATAAAACTCCCTGTCCAAAACTACAAATTTCAAGACCATAAAACCATGAAATCAAAACGGCGCCTGGCAGCAGAAATCATGAAAACGTCACCCACACACGTCAGGTTTGACTCGACAGCCCTCGATGACATTCAGAAAGCGATCACCCGTTCCGACTTCCGCGGCCTTATTGCTGTGGGGAAAATAGCCTATGATCATGCTCCTGGACAAAGCCGTGGTCGAGCCCGGCAGATCCAGCGGCAGAAGCGGAAAGGCCGACGTCGGGGCCGGGGTTCCCATAAAGGGGCCAAGCAAGCGTTGGTGGAACGAAAACGAAAATGGATCAATACCATCCGGGCGCAGCGTTCCTACCTCCAGGAGCTTACGCAGCGAGACCAATTGTCGGGCCGGAATTATCGCCTGCTCTATGCCCGGAGCAAAGGCGGGTATTTCCGCAGCCTGCGTCACCTTAAATTATACCTGACGGAGCATCAGCTGTTAGAAAAGTCAAAAGGAGATAAGTTGAATGAGCAGCTGAAGAATGAAGAGTTGAAAGAGGGGTCGGAGAAATCATGAAACGTGGCTATACGGTAGCTTACCGGCGGAAGCGGGAAAGAAAGACCAATTATCGTAAACGGGTACGGCTGTTACTTTCCCGGAAACCACGGTTAGTCGTGCGGCTGAGCAATCAACGGGT
>JBBSWG010000053.1:0-32987 GCA_038046425.1 Nanobdellota archaeon | reverse complement strand
TTACGGCGAAATATGAGAGTTACTTTCGGTCGCTAAAGTCCACCAAACATAACACAGTTATGTCGAATATTACTCAGGACACTTTTTTACTAAAAACGAAGGAGCCTCATTTCCCGTAACTACGCTTTATGAACTTCCAGACTTGCCTACATGTAAGTAACATTTATATATAAGTTCAATTACCTACATCCTATGCGCGGACTTAAAAGAGAAAGGATACTCAGAGTACTCCTAACAGAATCAAAACTTTTAAGTAAGAATGAACTCTCTAAAAGAGCTAACTGTACTCGGCAGTGGGTTATTCTCTTCTTGCGAGAACTTGAAAAAAAGAAAATTATCAAAAAAACAGCCGTTGTTGATCCTGCTGGACTTGTTAAATATTGGCTAACTATTCATCAAAAACCTAAGAAATACCGAGAATATATGGTAAAAGAACCCCTCAAACTACTTAAAAAAGCAAAATTAGATTATGCTCTCACTACTTATCAAGCGGAGAATGTAGTACAACACCATCTTTTCCCCTCCCGAATAGATGTTTACATTAAAGAAGATGATTTGCAAACATGGCATTCTCTTCTCTTAAAAGAGGGGCTCTATGGAAAAGGTAATGTTCGTGTTATTATAACAGAAGAACATATTTTTTATGGAAAAAGAAAGCTTAATGGTCTTTTTACAGTTTCACTTCCACAACTTATTATCGACTTACTCACAGAAGGAGGTCCAGCAGCCGAAGCAGCAGAAATGCTTCTTCCTAAGCTCAAAAAACATGTATCTTGAATTCGAAACGAGGACTTCATATAAATATTTGAAGCAAGTTGTTTCTGTACTCGAAGAGCCTATTTGTATTCTTGGCGGCTGGGCAGTTTTTCTCCACGTCAACAAAAACTTCCAAAAAGCACAGGGAAGACCCTATCTTGGAAGCAGGGACATTGATCTTGGCTTTCATCTTGATAAAAATGCAACAATAGAGCAAATGGACAGATCTCCGCTGGCAAAATCACTGGGCATATTACAAAACCAGCTTAAATTCAAATCTGTCTCTTTCCGATTACTTAAAGAAGTTCACACCGAAACAGAAGAAGAGATAGAAGAAGGAAAGATTATTCCCGCACATTTTATTTTCCCCATGTATGTGGACGTGCTTGTGGATAACATTCCTAAGCAATTCAAAGATGTTTTTCATTTTCAACCGGCAGATGAGCCATTATTGCGTTTCGTTTTTGAAGATGCAAAAAATAGGGAAGAACTCAAAGAGTTTAACAGAAAACTGTGGCTGCCAAAACCGGAATTACTGTTAGCAACAAAACTGAACGCTCTAAAACACCGAGATAATGAGCATAAAAAAATCAAAGACCTCTGCGATATGTTTGCCTTGCTGTGGTATTCTGAAGAGAAACCAAAGGAACTGAAAGAGAAAATTATCGCTTTTGTTTCCCAACAATCAATTTCAAAATCTGTTAAAACCATCACTGAAAGTGATTATCAGAAAGCATCAAATCAGTTAAACCATACGCCATTAGAGATTAAACGAGTAATGGAATTACTACTATAATCACAATGGAAAAATATCAATTCAGAAAATATAATTATCAGTACAGAATGTTCTTTTTGAAAGAGAAGAGAATACTAATGAAATGGCTTAATGGTAAGTGTTCTGTAGAACATGTAGGGAGTACATCAATTCCCGGTCTTGGCGGAAAAGGGATTGTTGATGTTCTCGTTGGCGTCAAATCAAAAAATCTTCACTCTTTTATAACCCCGCTAGAAGCCACTGGCTATGAATTCAGAGAAAAAGCAAGCACACCAAATAGGCTCTTTTTTAGGAGAGACTATGAAGTAGCTGAAGAAACAAGAAGAGTACATATTCATCTGACAGAATTTAATGGTAAAGATTGGAATGAAATGATCGCTTTTAGGGATTACTTGCTGAAACATCCGGAAGAAGTAAAGAAATACGCTAAAATCAAGAAAGAAGCAGTCAAAAGAGCGCAAGGTGAAGGAGAGATTTACCGAGAATTTAAATGTTCTTTCATGGAAGAAATTACTAAGAAACAGTTAGCAATAAATAGCTTAATCTTAAAAGTCCAAGAAATCGTTAAAAGTGCTACTGCTCTTAAAAATAAACACACTGACAACAAAAATGCACCTGTAAACTATGCATGTATTTTTTCTCATGGCCAAGAAGAGTATGACGCGTTGGTTAAACTTACCAGGATAATCGGAAAAGTGGTTAAAGAAACTTCAACGGGTTTGCTTTTTCAAATTGAACCGTTGAAGACCATTTCTGGAGTTCTCCAATTATTGAAAATTCGTATCCCGGATGTAACCAGACCAGAATTGGGTGATGCTGACTTTACAATTGTAAATTTCTCTAACTTTAAGAAAAAATATCTCGCAAGAAGAGGATTTAAACTAATTCCTCGTGAAAATTTTGAGATGATTGAACTTATTGATAAAAATTTTAATGTGAGAGCGTACTTTTCTAATCCACCACTGGATAAGCAATTGAACATCAAGTGAAACTACAGGAAAATGGGGCTCCACGATGTTAAAACTGATAGCTCGCTTGAAAAAAGTGTCCTTGCGTCATACTTCTGCGCTCCTCGAACTGCGGTTCTGCGGTGCTCGACCGAGGCACGTTCGCCACGGTTCTGATAATTTTATGTGTGGCGGCTCGCTTAAAGCCCCGAGGACATAACCTCATTCTGTCCAATTGCCCGCGCTCTCACCCCATTACCCTCGCCGGCAGATCCATTATTGACAGTTCCCGTTCACCCTAAGTGCGCAAACGCTAGACCTTCACTTTCATAAAATCTTCCGCCACTAAACTGTTAGGAAAGTACGTTCGGGCTTCCTCTGCCGTTTCCAGCGACCGCTTATAGCGCGGGCTTAAATGAGTTATGATCAATTTCTGGGCATTGCTCTCCGAGGCGATTAACGCGGCCTGTTTCACCGTCAGATGCTTATATTTTTCCGTTTTCTCCTTGATTTCATCCAGATGCGTGCCTTCCGAGATTAGCAAATCCGCATCCTTGGCTAGAGCATACGCTCCTTCACAGGGCAGGGTATCGGCAATGTAACTTACTTTTTTCCCTTTCTGAATATAAGTAACTTCTTTCGCCTTAACTTTCTTGCCTTTCCATTCCACATCTTTACCCTGCTGAATCTGTCCTAAAATTGGTCCTTCCAGGCCCAGTTTCTTAGCTGTTGTCACTTCAATCCGCAAGCGATCTTTTTCCATAAAAGCGTAGCCAAAACAAGGTGCCGAGTGCTTTAAAGCGTGGGCTTCAATAAAGAAATCTTCCATATCAACAATTCTCCCCGCTTTTACTTCATGAATTTCATGCCCAATGACATCTTTGACCACAAAACCTTTCAGCATATACTCGATAAATTTTTTTGTTCCCGCTGGTCCATAGATTTTTAAGGTGCTTTCGGGCTTATCCGCACCCATGCTGCTCAACAAGCCGGGAATGCCAAACACATGGTCGCCATGCCAATGGCTGATCAGCAGGCGAGTTATCTTCGCCGGTTTTATTCCCGCAATCCGCATCTGTCGTTGCGTGCCTTCTCCACAATCCAGCAGAATGTTCTCGTTTTTATAGGAGAGCAAAATACCGGAATGATTGCGCTGCTTCGTTGGCTGCATGCTTCCCGTGCCTAAAAAAGTGATTTCCATGGTGTAGAGTGCCTGTCGTATAGCGTTAGAGCGCCCGTTACAGCACCTGTTCAATTAACGGTTCCAGCTCCCGCAAATTAACCACCTTCGGGCTAAAATCGCGTTTATTTCTTCGATCGATCAGCACGGCTTTCATCCCGATTTTCTTCGCCGGCATGATGTCACTCTCCATGCTATCTCCGACCATGATGCAGTCCTCCATCGCCAGATTAACTTCGTCCAGGATCTGGTTGAAGAAGGAACGGTCCGTTTTCAGCAGCCCCACTTCAAAAGAGAGGAATTTCCGTTCAAACAAGGCGGAAAGCTGGAATTTCTCCAGCACCCGGGTAACGGAAATATTATCGGTATTAGACACCAGGATGAGCCGGTAACGTTGTTTTAATTCCTGCAATACTTCCAGTGTTTCTTCATACGGTTGAGCTAACATCCAGCTTTTATTCCACAGGCCCACTAATTGCTCGAGTTGCTCATCACTACAGGTATTGCCAAATTCCTGGCAGACGGCAGCAAAGGCTTCTTTTAGTTCGGCAAACGGTTTGGTCATCATGGCTTTCTCCATTCTGACGACGTACTCCGAGAAGGGCAGCCGGAGATCCAATATTTCCTGCGCCTGGGCCAGCGGGCTTCTGACACCCTGCTCGACCAGCGTTCCCCAAAAGTCAAAGAGGAGAGCTTTCATGGGGAAGCATTATAGGGGCAGGTATTTATACTTTGCTCCAGAAATGTAATTGTTTAGCTTTCGGAAGCTAAACAATTACCCAGAAATTGATTGGTCTTTTCTCTCCCTGTACTTTTAGAAGTCGGGCAATCTCCTCCCGAGCCAAAGAATCCGTAATCACCTCTACATTGGTTATAGATACTCCTTCCGGCCGTTGGTGCTTAAGTTCGCCCACCACGTATCCGACCACGGCAATAAATGAAGGGGCGGTAGATGAAAAAATTCCTTTTGGATCACCCGGAAAATGGTGCAGCAGCACTCGTTTCCCCTGATAGTCGAGGACAGTTGCTTCTATACCGGGTTGATGAAGGTAATAGCGGGTCACGGTCTGCTCCAAGAACATCTATCGGATCGTTAACGGCCAGTTACGCTAAGCGGTGGTTATAAACAGAGGTTATAAGCAGGGGTGTTATATAAACATGACGTGTTTTAAGCTTTTGCGTTTTTGTTAAGTAAAGTTGTTAACTTTTGCGGTTTTGAAGACTGTTATTCAGCGAATACTGAAGTAATTGGAGCACTCGCCGCAGACTTGCCAGAGCTCGCCTCTGGCTCGCTCACGTCGGCGCCAGCGCCCCACTTCCGGTGAAGCGCCACCAGCATCTTCAAAACTCTGGCTTTTTTTCCGCAGGCGCTGCGTCCCTATCGAAAATCCCGGGGATTTTCGGAAGTCCCGAAAAGCTTCGCTTTTCGATACCGTAGGGGGCAACCCCCCGCAACGCGCTGGTTCCTAAAACTCGTAGGAGTTTTGACTTTAGGATGCTGGTGGCGCTTCAGGATAGTAAAGTATTACACATAAAAGAAGATTTTATAAACCCAGTTGTTTTTATTCGGCTGGGAAAAAGTTTACTCCGCCTAAAAAGAGGTCTCATGAAATTCATCGTCAAGGATATGGACATTGCCACCGGTGGCACGCTGGTTGCGATCCTTAACAAGAACGATGCTCGACATCTTGACTTGCATTCCGGTGACCGGATTCTGGTACGAAACAACAGTCGGGAAGTGCCCTGCATCCTCGACATTAGCGAGAGTAAGAAGGCCGTGCCGGAAGGAAAAATCGGCCTGTTTGAGGAAGTGCTGGCAAAGCTGCAGGTATCGGATGGCAGCATCGTCGACATTAAGCTTACCGGCAAGCCGGAATCGGTAAAACATATCCGAGATAAACTGTATGGTAAGAAACTGCCCTATCAGGAATTATATCATATTATGGACGACATTACCCATGATCGTCTGACGGATATTGAGAAAACCTATTTTGTGGCTGGCGGCTTTACCCGGGGCTTTACCCATCAAGAGATCGTCGACATGACCAAGGCGATGGTGTATACAGGAAAGAGATTGAAATTTCCGGGCATTACCGTTGATAAACATTCTATTGGCGGTATTCCCGGCAATCGGACGACGATGATCATTGTTCCCATTCTCGCTGCCGCGGGGTTTACCATGCCGAAAACTAGTTCCCGGGCGATTACCAGTCCAGCGGGAACTGCTGATACCATGGAATGCCTCGCCAATGTTGAGTTAACGGAAAGACAGATTCAGCGCGTCGTCCGCAAGACCGGAGCCTGCATGGTGCACGGTGGCAGTATGAGTCTGGCGCCGGCTGACGATAGGATTATCGATGTCGAGCATCCGTTAAGCATTGACGCTGAGGGACAGCTGCTGGCTTCCGTGATGGCTAAAAAGTATTCGGTTTCCGCGAAGCATGTGCTGATCGACATTCCCATGGGCAAAAGCACTAAAGCACCGACCAGAAAAAAAGCGGAGCATTTGCGGGAGATGTTTGAGCTCATCGGCAGGAAACTGGGGATGAACGTGCGGGTGATTATCACTGATGGCGCGCAGCCCATTGGTTATGGTGTTGGTCCATTGTTAGAAGCGAGGGATGTGCTGGCAGTGCTGCGGAATGATTCTTCTGCCCCGGCAGATTTAAAGAAAAAGGGCTTGATGATGGCCGGAAAGTTATTGGGGATGGCCGGGAAATATAAAGATGGCCTTACCGCAGCTACAGAAATCCTAGAGAGCGGTCAGGCCTGGCAGAAGATGAACGAGATCATTGAAGCGCAGGGCCGGAAGAGGCTGCCGCCATTAGGAACGTATAGCTGGGCGGTTCGGGCTACGAAAACGGGAACGGTCAAGGAGATCGGCAATGAAAGTATTGCTAAGATCGCCCGCCTGGCCGGTGCACCGGATGATAAAGGGGCCGGATTATATATTCAGAAGAAGGTATCGGACAGGGTAAGAGCAGGAGAGGTCTTGTACACAATTTATGCCGAAAGCAAATTTAAATTGGAATTGGCCAAGGAGTTTACCCGGCAGGATAAAGGGTATGAAGTGGGGTAAAGTAAGGGTAAAGTCAAGTGGGGGTAAGGTAAGATAAAGTAAGGGATATAGGGTAAAGTTGTAGCCGGAAAAAAGCTACTCGTGGTAAGTATTCTCAAGTGATTGTTTCATAAGCGTTATAAACGTCTCCGTCGAGCACTGGACTCGCTTGGCCTCGAGCTAAAGATGAGGTTTAACCATGACCAACGGCATCGTTGAAATTAATGCGGAAGATGTTTTTAAGTATGCCCATCCCACGTATCGGCAATTTCCTGGCGAAGCTAACATTGGAATTTATCTCCACCGAGAGCCAGGAGCAGGGCGGGCCGTGGAGGGTGAAGCAGCAGCACCTGATTTTGATTCCGCGTTCACCAGCTTACGGCAACGTATGGCGGAAGGAAAAATGACTGAACGAGATTTAAAGGCCCGCTATGATGGATATACGCTTACTTCGCGAACCAATGTTGATTATCCCCTTGATCCCAGCATACCAAAAATAAACATCCGAGCAGCGAATGATCTTACCCTTCGTTTTGGTCCAACATCTTACTCTGAATTTAAAGAGGATACGCAGAGATCGCCACTGGAGGCTCAGCGCTTGCAACAGCTGGGGTTAGAACAGCATAATGACCGGGGATATTATTTTTCCCGCGGAATAGGGGCAGTGGTATTAGCACAAACTTCCGACGGTGCTATTCCTTTGGGCATACGTCACAGCGAAGATTATGATGGGTCGGTCCATGGCCCGGCCGGCTGGTCTAAGTTTTATCCCGAAGTGCAAAGAATAAATCCCTGGGAAGATGCTTATCGGGAGTTACAGGAGGAGACCAGTATAGTCCGAGAGGAAGTAAAAGAAATGCTGCTGCTGGGTGCCGTTGCTTATCCGCACACGTTGGAAGTTGATATGATTTTTTTTGCACCTTTACAGCCGCGGATGACTCAAGATGAAGTTCAACGAAGAATCGCCACGGCGCGGGATAAGCAGGAACATAAAGAGTGGCTCTATGTGGCTAATCAGGATCAAGTGCAGAGGCTGGTTACTGAAGGAAAACCGCCCCACGACTCACGAAGATTAGATGTGGTTGTTTCGACGGCTTATGGCTTAGAAGTGTTAACAGAGTGTTGGAATAGGTTGAAATAAATTAAGAAAACTTATAACTAATTATAGCGAAAGACATAAATAATTATACAAATAGTTATGTCTTTCGGAATATAGTAAGTGACATTTGTATAAATATTTAGATCACTTACTATATATCTCCGCAACCGGTAATGAACCTCGTCCAACGCCTGCAGCAGGATCCAGTTTTACGGCAACAACTCTTAGCCCTTCCCCAGCTGACGTTCAATTACCGCTGGGAGCAGAAGGATGGGAAAGAGCGGGCGTACATTGAAATTTTGCCTGGTCTGCTGAGGGCAGGTGCAGAGACCATTCGTCTACAGTATCAGAGAGTTGTACAGGATTCGGAGCAGGCAAAACTGCTGCTGGAACGACAGGCGCAAGAGTTGGTGAAAGTGCTGCGAACATATAACGCCCACTATTCTCCCTCCTTTCGTGGATATTATTTGTACGGAGAGCGGCGGGAGTATTATTTTCCGGGCCTTCACCTTTTTATCAGTGCCGGTTTTGGAGCAGGAGAATTCTGAGTTAAAGAGAATTTTAAGTTTAAACCGGTTCAAAAACTAAACCGTAACTGCTCCGGGGGAGGATCCGCAATCAGAACTAAATTATCCAGAGTGTCAAGATCCAATTCTCGATCCATCCCTTTCTTCACCAGCTCTAAGAGCCTTGATTTAGCCTCACCAGTTTCTACGCTGTTGATCTCGTCAGGGTACCCGCCATATTCATTATGGTGAGCTAAATCAATAAGATGTTCTGGATCCAAACAGGAATACCGTTCTGAAACTATGATCGGATTCTTTCCGTACTGATTCACTCCCCACCATTCCAGGCAGTACACCGCAGAGCGGTCACAATGTTCATATCCACATTCATATCCCCAGTTACGAATCATCTTTACCACCCCCCTTTTTGTCCTGGTCTTCGTTCTCCCTTTTCCTCTTCCCTCGGCTTCATCGTAGGAAAGAGCATGACGTCACGTATGGAATCCTGCCCGGTCAACAGCAAAGCCATCCGATCTATGCCGATGCCCAATCCTCCCGCCGGGGGCATGCCATACTCCAGAGCATTCAAAAAATCTTCATCGAGCGGATGAGCTTCTTTCTGTCCGGCATGCAACTGCCGCTGCTGCTCTTCCAATAATTGGCGCTGCAGGATCGGATCGTTCAGCTCAGAGTAGGCATTGCTCAATTCCATCCCTACACAGAAGGATTCAAAGCGTTCAATCAGTCTGGGATCTTTCCGATGCGCTTTACATAACGGCGTAGTCTCTTTCGGATGGTCAATGATATGGATCGGCTGAATCAATTTATCTTCCACTAACTCTTCAAAGAGCCTGCTCACGCCTAAGCCCCAGGTCAATTCTCCTTCCCATTCAATATGTTTGTTGAGCAACATCTTTTGCAGATGCTCGCTGCTCATCGTGGCTACGTCGATATCGGCATAATGCTTAATCGCCTCCAGTACGGTCATTCTCTTCCAGGGCGCCTTAAAATCAAGGACCACTTCCTCGCCTTTATACTTCTGCTTCACGGTCGTCGAGCCATTGATTGCCACACACGCTTTCTCATACACTTTCTCCATATGCTCCATCATCGTCGTGTAATCCACATACGCTTCATACGCTTCCAGCATGGTAAATTCCGGATTGTGCGACGGATCAACATCTTCATTGCGGAAATTCTTGCAGATCGTAAATACTTTGTCCAACCCACCGACGAGCAGGCGTTTCAGGAACAGCTCCGGGGAGATGGAAAGGTACATTTTCATATCCCAGGCGTTGATGTGAGTGAGAAAAGGCTTGGCGGAAGCGCCGCCATAAATCGTTTGCAACGTCGGCGTTTCCACGTCCAGGAATCCCTGCTGAGTAAAGTAATCACGCACCGTCTGGATCATGAGGCTGCGTTTCCGGAAGACTTGCCGGATCTCCGGATTGACGAACAGGTCCACGTAGCGCTGGCGATACCGCAGTTCAATGTCCTGCAGACCATGATATTTCTCGGGAAGCAGCAATAACGATTTAGCCAGCAGCTGGTAAGAGGAAACGTTGATCGTGACTTCTCCCAATTTGGTCTTGAAGAGGGTGCCTTCCACGCCTAAAATATCACCGGTATCGATCTTCTTGGTGACCAGCTCATACTTCTCTTTTCCTAAGGTATCTTCCTGCAGGTACAGCTGCACTTTTCCCGTCTGGTCCTGCAGGTGGAAGAAGCTCGCTTTGCCCATCACTCTCTTTAGCAGCACCCGACCGGCGACCGTTACTTTATGGGTGGTATGCTCGCCCGCTTTCAGGGAAGAATATTTTTCATTGATCTCCCGGGCCTGATGGGTAGGATCATAGGTATAGGGATAAGGATCAAGGCCCGCTGCTCTCAATTCCTGTAATTTCTTCCGTTTTTCGGAATCAATCTCCAATTTCTTGATCATTCAGCAGATGAGCAGGGGAGATTATATAAAGATTTCTAGAGGGTTTTGAATGGAGGGTTTTGAATGACCTGTACTTTCTTACGTGAAATACGTCGTTGTCAACGTCGCACCCGGAACTTTTGCATTTTCATCTAATTTAGGCAAAAAGTTCCGGGCCTGCACTTTTGTCTATGCATAAATGTATCATAAGACACAAAAATGCAGGAATCAAAACCCTCCTTTGAGGGGTATTTTGGTTCTGCTAAAACCGCTTCCGTTAATTATGATGTAGTTTTTTACGTGCCCCCCCCCGTTCCTCCGCCAGAGAATTTTGCTTCGCAAAATTCTTAACTAAACTTTATATAGAAGTAACTATTCCTTCTCCCCGGAGGTGAGCACGGTGATTATAACCAGCTGCGGTAATTCCATAAAAATAGCTAAAACTATCGCCCGGAAACTATCAGCTCGCTATTCTCCCCTTACCATTTCTTCCTTCCCCGACGGTGATTTATATCTGCGCTATAATACGGCCGTAAAAGGTAAAACTGTGATCATAGTCCATTCTTTTCAGCCGCAGCCCAATGATTCTTTCCTGCGGGTCCTGTTTGCTGCCGAGACGGCAAAAGATCTCGGCGCCAGGAAAGTCATTCTCGTTGCCCCTTATCTAGCGTACATCCGCCAGGATAAGCGCTTCCATCCCGGGGAAGCGGTCAGCAGCAAAATTCTGGGAAAACAGCTGAGCAAGTGCCTCGATAAGATTATCAGCATTGATCCTCACCTGCATCGCTATCGTTCCCTGAAAGAGATCTTTTCCGTTCCCGGTGCCGCGCTTACCGCTAATGATCTTATCGTTAAATACATCCAAAAGCATTTCCCGCGGGCAGTTTTAGTTGGTCCCGACTGGGAATCCTCCCAGTGGGCTGGCGCCATTGCCCGGACTGTCGGCACGGAATCAACTATCTTTGAGAAGACCCGTTATCATTCCCGCAAAGTGCGGGTGAAGATGAGCAGGCCGATACCTCTAAAAGGAAAGCAGGTCGTGCTGGTTGACGATATTATTTCTACCGGCTATACGTTGATAGAAGCGGCCAGGGAAGCCTATCGCCATCAGGCCAAAGAAGTCGTGGCCATCGCCGTGCATGGCATCTTTGCTGAGGGAGCCGAGAAAAAGTTACAGCAAGCTGGCATCCACAAGATTATAACAACTAATACTATTGAGCATCCTACCAACCGGATTGATATCGCCCCGTTATTGCTCCAGGAGCTGAGAAAAAAATGATGAACGACGACTTTCCCCGGCGCAAACGCAAAAAGAAACGTCTCGCCGAGCAGGAAATCGAGGAAGAGGGGATGCATCCTGTTCATGAGAAGTATACCCAGGAAGGAATAGTGAAAGAAGGATGAAAGCGTTGCAAGATTTATAAACAGTCTCTCTTTCTTTCGATAAATGGTCCACTCTAAACATCTTACGATCATGTTCGTCGATTTAGTCGAGTACACGCAGCGCACTACTCAGCTCAAGCGTGAGGAATTCAACCGCCTGCATGACACCTTTGATCGCCTGACCAAGCCCGTCCTGCACCAGCATCAGGGCACGATCATCAAGAAGATCGGCGACGCTTTTCTGGTTACCTTTGAATCGCCGACGAATGCCGTGCTCTGTGGAATGAAGCTGCAGGAGAGATTTGAAGAGTATAATGAGCAGCAGCACAAGCAGCAGGAAGAAAATGAAAAAAAGCCGTTACAGATCCGCGTAGCGCTGGACAGTGGCGAGGTGCTGATCCGGGACAATGATGTTTATGGCGATCCGGTAAATATCGCGGCTCGGGTAGAAGGGATTACGGAACCCGGCGAAGTTTATTTCACGGAAGCAGTTTATCGTTCCATCAATAAGAATGAGATTTCGGCCATTGATCTAGGCTCGCACGAGCTGAAAGGAGTGTCGGAACCGGTGAATATCTACCGGGTGCGATGGCATCGTGATGCCTGGGAACATTACAAGACCCTGGCGCTGGAGATCGCTATGAGCGTTATTTTAGTTATTTTAGCGATTTATTTCTTTAAGTTGCTGTTCTCCAATACAATAGTGATGAAAGGGATCAGTGCCTGGCTGGAGAAGGTGTTTTAGGGCATTTTAAAAAAAACAGCTCCCTTTGGGAAAAGGTTACAACCAAAAATACAGCACCACTGGCAGGATCAGGCAGCCCATCAGGTGATTCTTGCCGATGCCCCAGAAAGCCGTAACCAGACCGATGGCCGTAGCCGTGATTAACGTCAGCAAGCCGATAAAGCCGTCAAAATAAAAAACCAGGGCAGTAATGAACAGGATAATCCCTAATATCAGCTTTTGATAATTCACTTTCACGATCAACTGGGCAAAGATCTTAGAAAGCTGCAGAGTGAGGATAGCGGCTAAGCTGCCAGCAACTAAAGCAACTCCTAAAAACAGAAACATTTCTGATCCATTAATCCCTTGGAGCAATTTATCCACCACGACGATAGCCCCGTTCCGCGATTTCTCAATCGCATAGGCGGTGGCGATAGAGATGAGCATATTGGCAGTATTAATTCCGCCCACTAAGGTCAGAAAACCTTCATCACCAATATCACCGACAATATTTGTACCGACAATTGCAACTTGTGAGGAGCTGAAGCCCGGCAGAAAAGCGGCGATAAAACCCATTCCTGATGCGGTACTGATCGCTTTAACTGTATTTCTCCCCGAAATGGTCAAAGGCTTGGCAAATTCCTGCTTTGGAATTTGCGTTTTCTGATTTAAGCTTACCAGCAGGAGGGAAAGGCCAAACAGTCCAGATAACAATGGAAATAACGGCTGCTTAAAAGTAGGAATTCCAAAGACGAGCAGGCCTAAGCTGCCGGAGAGCAGAAAGGCTGCTAAACACTTCAATCTCTTTCCTTTCTCCCGTAGGATCATCCAGATGGCGACTGCGGCTAAAATCAGGCCAATCGAGCCTTTTATTTTAGGATAGAGAAAGCTCATGGCGGGAATAAACAGGGGAAGAAGCAGAATCCCCAATATCAGGCTGCCCAGGGCGCCAATGACCGTGTAGGTGATGGCGTTATGCCCCTCACCTTTCAACAGCAGGCGATGGCCCGGCAGCACGTTCAAAGCCTGCGCTTCATCGGGCGCGCCTAAGTAAATGCTGGGCAAGGCGTCAAGGAAAGTGTGGGTGATCGCTACGCTGATGAGGTAAACGCCAAGAACAAGTGGCGAAACAAATTGCAGTAGAAAAGGAGAAGAAGAAAGCACCAGCAGGGAGACTAAATTGACGTGCAGTCCCGGCGTGATGCCGGTGATGATGCCGGTAAGGATACCGAGGATCAGGCTGAGCAGGATTTCCGGAAAGGCCATTCGCTGAACGTGAGGAAAAATTACCTATTTATGGATTTGGGCGAGCAAACATAACCATTCTAGCATAACTTTTTATACTTACTCTTCTTCCTCCTTTATTCAATGGTTTCTTCCCCGGAAACAATCAGGCAAAAAATTACTCAGCTGGTAAAAATCGGAGAAGTGGATGACGCCGCAAGACTAGCGGAAGCCGAGGGGCTGCTGGAAGAAGCCCTGGAATTATACAAGAAAGCTAAGGATCACCGCAGCCGGGGACGGATCTATGAAAAATTAGGGCAGTTAGAGAAAGCCCTTTCTGTTTATGAAGAAGGAAAATTATATGATTTAGCTGCTGGAGTAGCCGAAAAGTTAGGACTAAAAGAGAAAGCCTCGGCCCTTTACGTTAAGCACCAGAAAGCCGTAGGCCAGTATCAGTTTGTACGGTAGAGAATTTTGCTGCGCAAAATCAAAGCATATATATATCTGAAGAGTAATCTTCCCGTATGTTTAAAAAAAGAGGTGTTCCGACCAATTATGCGGGCTTCTTCGCTAAACAGCGCTTATGGATAGCGGTCTGTACGCTCATTGGCACGATCATCGGCGCTGGTATTCTGGGCATGCCCTACGCTATAGCTAAGGTAGGCTTACTTCCCGGCTTGTTCTTAATCATCCTGATCGGCGTTTCCTTTATCTTTCTCAATCTCTTTCTGGGAGAAGTTATCCTAAGAACGAAAGGACAGCACCAGTTGACCGGCTATGCTGAAAAATACCTGGGCCCCTGGGGAAAGAAACTCATGACCTTCTCCATGCTGGTAAGCATTTACGGGGCTTTAAGCGCCTATCTGATCGGCATCGGTACGGCCCTACAGGCAATATTTAAGACGAGTTCTGCCATCCCTTTTATAATACTCTTTTTTCTTTTTGGCTTCCTCATTGTCTACCGCGGGATTAAAGCCACGGGGAAAGCAGAACTCCTGCTCGTCTCTTTTCTCATTGTGGTTATAATTGCCATTGGCTGGTTGTCCCTCGATAACCTTAATCCGGCCAACTTTTCAGGCTATGATCTAGCGAAATTTCTCCTGCCGTATGGGGTGGTGGTCTTTGCCTTTGTCGGCTCCGCGGCTCTCCCGGAAATACAGGAAGAATTGGGGAAGGAAAAGAAGAAGATGAAGAAAGCAATCATCATCGGCTCCGTCATTCCTATTGTTGTCTATATTCTATTTACTATCGTGATGATGGGTCTGATCGGGATAGAACAGTTTGAATTGCTGGAGCCTAATCAGCGCATTGCCACCGTCGCTCTCAGTATCTACTCGACGCCTTTGTTTGGCCTGTTTGCCAATATCTTAGCCGTGCTGACCATGACCACATCCTTTTTTGCGCTGGGTTTAGCCCTGCTGGAGATGTACCAGTTTGATTATGGTGTTTCCCGAAATCCAGCTTTGTTGCTGACTTTTATCTTTCCCTTGCTGGTGGCCGTGTTTAAGCTCACGACTTTTATTGCGATTTTAGGGATTACGGGAGTCTTTTCCGGCGGATTAGATGGCATTCTGGTAGTGTTAATGTATTGGAAAGCCAAGCTGCTAGGAGAGCGCAAGCCGGAATATTCCTTACCCTTGCTTCGTCCCGTGGGCATATTCTTAATCGTGATGTTTGCCCTGGGAATTTTGTATCAGCTGTTGGCGTTGGTTACATGATACTTCACTATTCTTAAGTTGGAAGCGCTTCACCCAAAAGCTTTATATATAGGTGCCTACTTTGAGGTAGTGTTCTATAAAGAGCTGGTAGTAGCGATAGATAATCAGCAGAAAAAGTTAGTTAGTAGGGGTTGATAGGTTGTCGATTAAAGGTAGGTAGAGGTTTACAGCTAATTATGGCACCGGGAAACGATGATGCGGATGATGGCAGTGGTGGAAGTAGACGCCGGACTGATGGCTGGCGGCTGGATACGGTTTTACAGGAGATGGCCATTCAATTAGGTACCACCAGTGATCCTCTTCTAACTACGATGGGTGAGTTGAGATTGCGTTACGAACAGGGGAAGTTTTACCAGCGGGAAAGTTCAGGTTCACCGGAAAAGGAAATCACCAGGGTAAAAGCCTTCACAGTGCTTCAACCAAAGTTTCTTTCTGCTGGGGCGGAAGAGCCAATTACTGCAGCTGAGGATCTAATTATAGAAGAAGATGTAGATGTTGCTGCAACTAGCAGGCCTGAGCAACCCCGAGCCGCAGCAATACCACCTCCTCCTCCCAAAAGAAGAGAAGAACCCTGGCCGAGCACCGCAGCCGGCGAGGTTGAGCAGCCTCCAGCCGAAGAACAAACGATGCTTCACGGCGGCGTAACTGTAGGCCCGGAAGTACGTCTTTATCGGAGCCGCCAGACTTTAGAGCAGGCGGTAGCCGGACCGGATATAGGTAAGAATGTAGATAGTGTAGCAAAAGCCTTTGAAGATTATCTTTATGAACTGGAAGCGGTCTATGCAGGCTTAGCTCTGCTGGGAAATGAGGAAGGAAGAGTTGATCAAGAGAAGCGGACGAAGTTTGCCCGCGGGTATGTTACCGAGATGGTAAAAATCTGGGGTACCAGCGCCAAAGATCCCATCCTTCACTATCCGGCTACACTGGAAAAGTTGTTGAGTATCACTACTCCCGTGCCTTTCGAAAAAACGGCAGGGACACCACTGGGTGTATTGCTGGCGAATAATTATGTTAATACGAACTTGGAACGCCTGCTGCCCTGGCATTATTCTCCTCAAGAAATTAATGAATATGTAGATGAAGGATTACAGAAAGTAAAAGACTGGGCTTTGACCGGTGATGACCCGGGATTGGAGAGTATCTCCAACTATTTTCTCGGCGAGAGTCATGAAGCGTTAGATAAGTTTCATGAATTGACAATGAAGGGGCAGGGACGGCGGCAGAAAGAACTGGAGCAGGAGCGAAATGTAAGAATGGCCGTAGGAGCCTTCACCGGCAGCCAGGCAGATAGCCCTCCTGATGATTATCGCCAACGCAATCAAGGCTTAGAAAAAAAACTTCGCCGTGGTAAGCGAGCGGTTTGGGTAGCTGGCGCCGTACTTACACCTGCTCTCATCACCCTTGCTTATTTCTACGTGGAATATAAAGCAGAGTATCAGCAGGAATATGCGACGGCCCAGCAATTGCAGGAGGAAAATAGGCAATTAGGAAAAGATTATGATGCAGTTCAGGAAGCAAATAAAGCTCTGCAGGAAGGACCGCAGGGACAGGCTTGGAAGGCGAGAGAGCAGGAGTTGAATAGAATCTACGCTCGTACGCAGGAGCGGGTGGAAACGGCGGTGCAGGAGGCAGACAAATCTCGGGAAGAAGCAGAGGCCTGGATGAAAGCACATGCTGATAAGCAGGCACTATATCAAATTCTACAGCGAATTCATGCTAACACGTGGGGAGAGAGAATAAGTGCGAATATTAGGAATGAAGGGGCGCTTCGGTCGCTTGTAGGAGATTACATTAGCAAAAGCGGGGGAGTTCTCGCTCTTTATGGTCCTGGCTGTGACCGTGCTGTTGTTAATCTTCACCAACTCATGAATGGCTCTAAGGAAACAAAACCACGATTTGTAGAAAGTATTCGTATTTTCTGTGCCGGGATTAACCCTAATGAGGAATATGTTACGTTCCGTGCTAAAAAATAAATCAGGAGGAAAGAAAAAATGACATTTAAACAAGAATTGGGAAAGTATCTAGTAAGTCTGGCCACCGCAATCTCATTTTATGGCGGGGTTGCTTATGCTCAAGTAACGGCAGAGCCGGGTTTGCCCGGTCAGAAAAAAAGTGCTGCTGCCGCAGTTCCACCGACAGCACAGCCTCAACAACAAACAGCATCGGCCTGTCCCGAATGTCCTAAACCCAGGAAGGGCCCCAGCAAAGCCCTCAGAGACGTAAAGCTACAACTTGGTCTTCACGAAGAGAGAGATCAAAGATTGGAAGGAATGGTAGGCTCATATGGAAAGATTCTTAACGACCTGCAGGATCGCCTGCGAGGTTATGAAGACTTAAGGCAACAAGTTACTGCTCACGACGCTTTGGCTGCTGATCCCGGCTTAAGTTATCTTCGCGCCGCAGTGGGAGATCTGTTCAAAAGCCTGACTACTTCTAAAGATGCCATGAACAAGGCCTGTACGGCCTCGGCTGACGCTTACCAAAAATTTGCTGTTGGTGAAAGAACATATCAAACTGGCCGCCAGGATTTACTCGATAAGATGGAAACAGCGGCTAAAAATACTAGCGCCACTCCACCACAACGAGCAGAGGAAGCTGAGAAGTTCAGAAAACAGTTAGTTGATCTTGATGTCAAGCACCAGAAAGGAAATGATAGTCTCAGCCGATTAAAAGCCTCCTGTGATCGGGAAGTGCGAAATTACGACACCCGGGAGAAAGCAGTGAAAGCAAAAACTGTAGAATTAAAAGCAGCCATCAGCAGCAACCTTTCCCGCCGGCCAGATCAATTTACCTTGCGTTTGAACCAAGGCTGGCTGCGCAATCAAGATGCCGATCAAGGCTATACCTCGGCGGAAGCAGCCTATCATACCCGGCGCGGCTGGAGCTTTTCCGTTGAAGGAGGCCAGCTCTATGGTGAGGCTACCACCGATTCCCGCGTTCGCAGCGTGGATGAAGGACAATCTCCCGTCGGCGATAACTTGCGGGAACGCTCCTGGCTTGATGAAACTACCAACACCGCCATGAAATACAACAACTTCCTCCAGTTTGGCCTGGATAAAGCCTGGAAAGTGGGCAAAACGAGAAAGACTGCGCTACAGCTGGGAGTAAGTGCTGGCGCCTACACGGGAACGGAAACGAAAACAGTTGACTCGACCAGAGTCAGCCAGCTTTCGACCAATGACGGAACACTTATTGGCGATGCCCATGGCGTGAATGAAGTGGCTACCACCTACAGAACTTTACGCGACTTCGTCGTTGGCGCTAGTGCTGAACTGCAACGCAAGTTTTGGGGTAACCTGGACCTGACTTTAGGCGGCTCGGTGTTGTACGATACGGAACTGAACCGAACCCTTCCCCGGGTGTACCTGGGCGTAGGAGCTAACTGGTAGAATCGGAATACCAGCAGAATACAACAAAATACAACTTCAACAGCATAGGTGATTAACCATGATCATAACGCAACTGAAATCGGTACTTAGCTGGTTTATAGCAATCGTGATGCTTTTTGCGACCGTAGCTTCGCTGGTTTTAGCGAATCATACCATTGATTTAACCAGCCTGTGGACGAGTAATAACGACGATTCTTTGTCTGTCAACCAAGGCCAGGCCGCTGAACTCTTCGTCTTTGTAACGAGCACCAGCAATTTTGGTCTTTGGGTACAGGTATTGCAGGGTAATGCTATCGTGCAGAACGTGGTTGATGGATTATTTGTCAATTCTAATATCAATAGCCAGTATTATCAGGAATTTCCCGTTACTACGAATACGTTGGCGGGAGATTATACTGTTGTCGTTACCGTAGTAAACAGTGAAGGAACAGAAAATGCCGTTCTTAATCTGCACGTGGAAACTGCTCCCACTGTCAATCCTATCGCTAATCAGGATGTAGCTGAAAGCCAAACCTTACAATTCACCGCCGCTGGTTCTGACCAGGATGGCGATGCGGTAACTTTCGTGGCCAGAAAAGTATGTGTTTCCGGAGACTGGCTCTGCAGCTTAGTGGAATCGTTGGTGCCCTCTACAGAAAATCATCTTTATTCCGGCATGGCCTTTAACCAGCAAAGCGGACAATTCAGTTATTCGCCAAACTCTGCAACGGTTAAGCATCCGGCTACGGAACGAGAATTTCAGCTTAAGATCCGGGCGTATGATGGCCAGCAATCCTCGGCCTGGGAATATGTTACCGTAACTGTCAGTGATGTTAATCAGCTTCCAGTATTTACCTCTACGCCGGTAACGGAAGGCTGGGAGAATGCGTATTATGTTTATCCTTTAACGGCAACCGATGCGGATACTGAAGATGAGCTTACCTTTTCCTTAACGGCCGGGCCGGAAGGGATGCTGATTACTCAGAATGATGTGTTGCGCTGGACACCGACGTTTGAACAAGCTGGTGAGCATGCGGTAACGCTCCAGGTTGCTGATGGGTTAACGGCTGTAACTCAAACTTTTACTTTAACCATAGAAAACATTAATCGTGAACCGGTACTCGATCCTATCGGTAATAAACAAGTCAATGAAGGACAACCATTAACCTTCACGGTCACGGCCAGCGATGCAGATGGTGATCAATTTGGTTTATCTTCAACGAGTCTGCCGGCGGGAGCAGCATTTAACCAACAAACTGGTCAATTTAGCTGGACGCCCACGTTTGAACAGGCCGGAACCTATCAGGTAACCTTCCGGGCGATGGATGCAGCGGGAGATTTTGATTTAGAAACTGTTACTATTACTGTGGTCAATGTCAATCGGGCACCAGTGGTAGCTCCAGTTGATGATCAAAGCGTGGATGAAGGAGAAACGTTACAATTCACAGTTACAGCAACGGACGCTGACGGTGATGCGCTGATCTTTGCTATGAGTAGCAACTGGCCGGCCGGCGCAACTCTTACTAATCATTGGGATGGTACTGCTATCTTTAGTTGGACTCCCAGCTTTGAGCAGGCTGGAACGTATGAACTCACTTTTAGCGTTGCCGATAGCTCCACGTTTGTGCAGGAAACGTTTAGTGTAACGGTGCGGGATGTTACCAATGTACAACCAGCAACGAATAATCCTCCCGTTATTACCGCCCCCGATGATCAGACGGTTAATGAAGGGGAATTACTCTCTTTTAGCGTTACGGCAACCGACCAGGACAATGATCCTTTAATTTTCAGCGTGCAGAACCTTCCAGCCGGAGCAAACTTTGACGCGGTTGCCAGGCAATTTACCTGGATGCCGGGGTTTGCGCAAGGAGGAATCTATGTGGTAACTTTTGTCGTGTCCGACGGTAAAGTAGGGGGTATTGACGCGGAAGCTGTTCTTATAAATGTGGTTGATGTTCCCCAGCCCCAGCCGGTACCGGGATGTACGGATCCAGCAGCCACTAACTTTAATCCTGATGCTACCCAGAACGATGGCAGCTGCACTTATCCGCCGCAGCCCGTGTTGGGATGTACTGATGCAACTGCTACCAATTACAATCCCGATGCCAATACCGATGACGGCAGTTGTACCTATCCGCCTCAACCGGTGCCCGGATGTACGGATCCCGCTGCTACGAACTATGATGTAAATGCAACAGTTAATGACAATAGCTGTGTATATCTAGCAGTAAACCAGCTTCCCACTATTAGCTCTGTAACCCTTCCTCCTGGTCAACTTTTCGTTGGACAGATGGGTTCATTTACCATCGTAGCCAGCGATGCTGACGGCGATGCCTTAAGTTATAGCTGGTTGTTTGGCGATGGACAAACGAGCATAGTACAGAATCCAACCCACGCCTACACTTTCCCAGGACAATACTCAGTTACAGTTACCGTTAATGATGGACAAGGGGGAACGGCCAGCCAAAGTGGAACGGTTACCGTTGTAGCTCAACCGCCTCTATCTCCCGTCGTCATCTTCGGCTGTACGGATCCGGTTGCGGTAAACTTTAATCCTGCCGCTACTGTCAGCGACGGCAATTGTCAGTTTGCGAAGAACGATGTGGCTATCGCTACCGTCCAGATGCTGGATGTGGTCTCGGCCGGGGATTACGCTGCCGTCAATGTCGTGGTGAAGAATACCGGCAGCCAGGATTTGAAAAACCTGCAGGTTACGGTCCTTTCGTATGACCTCAATAGCCAGATCTCCAGTGGCAAATTCAGCCTGAAACCCGGAAAGAGCACCAGTCAGCTGCTCTATCTGCCCCTGCCGTATGACGCTTGGCCCGGCAGCTACTTAGTCAAAATCACCGTCGATAACGGCTTCGCCAGAGAGAGCACTTATCGGCAGGTGTGGGTGCAGTAGAAAAGAGCCTCACCCTACGAACAGAGGAGAACCACCCCCATGAGAAATCACTTAGGAATAGAAAACATAGGTATTTACTCTAGGATACTCAAAAGCGAAAACTTTATAAATAAGGGCTGTTTCCAGAGCCTTAAATCATCATAAAACTGGTTGGAGGACGATGACGATGAAAAAATTACTGACGTTGGCGATAGTCGTGTTAATGGTATTGAGCACCGCGCTGGTAAGCGCGCTGGATGCCTCAAATCTACGGTTTGATACCGTGCGAGTGAATGGCGATTATGTGAATGTGGTTGGTGCCCAAACACCAGAAGTTTTAGCGGTAGAAGAAGGTCAAACCATTGAAGTCCGAGTTGGCTTAGTGGCCGCAAATGGCGCCAATGATGTCGAAGTGGAAGCCAAGATTTCCGGCTTTGAATACAGCGACAAGGAATCCTTAGTTGATTCCACGCCTCTATTTAATATCGTTGCCGGAACCACCAAATATGTCACTTTGAATGTTAAAGTTCCTCGCCAGTTGGATGAAGACAATTACTGGCTGCGCGTCCGCGTGCTGGATAAGAATACGCCGGCGTTGGAATTAACTGTTCCTTTGGCCGTCGAACCGGCCCGTAATGGGTTAAGCATTGCTGATGTTTCCTTCTCGCCCGGCCTAAGCGTCAAAGCAGGACGATCCCTGCTGGCTACCGTGCTGCTGGAAAATTTTGGAAAACGTGACCAGAACGACGTTAAAGTTACCGTTTCCCTGCCGCAGTTAGGGGTCAGTGCTACTGAATATGTTGATATGGAGGCTTCTCCGGATAAAGTGGACTTTGAAGATGTCCCGGAAATGTTTTTAGCTGTTCCAGCTACGGCCACTCCCGGTGATTATGAAGTTAAAGTAACCGCTGAATTCGACCAATATGAGAGTGTCAGCAAGAGCTTTACCCTACAGGTATTACCGAGCGACTTGTTCCCGGTGCCGGGCTTTCCCAGCGTACCTGGAGCGCCAGCAGTGGAAAAGTTAGTCATGGCTGTTGGTCCGGAAAGCCAGAATGTGGCTGCCGGTAAAACGGTTACCTATGCCGTCGCTTTAAGCAATGCCGGCAGTGCTTCCCGGGCCTTTACCGTAGAAGCGGTTACCGGTGATTGGGCTTCAGCCAGAGTGAGTGACAGCCTAGTCGTGCTTGACGCTGGCAAGAGCAAAGTGGTCTACGTTGACGTTACTGCGGGCAAAGATGCTGCTCCTGGCGAGCATATGGTCAGCCTGACGGTGAAAGCCGGCGACGAAGCTTTAGAGACCGTTACGCTTGCGGCCAATGTGGTCGGCGGAGCTGCTCCCGGTGGAGCGGTGGGCCTGCGCAATGGCTTAGAGATCGCTTTAATCATCCTGGTGGTGCTGTTAGTGATCATTGGCCTGATCATCGGCTTCAGCCGGATGCACAAAGATAACGGTGAAGGCGACAAGACCTATTACTAACAATTTTCCTTAAAAAATTTTACTGCGGGAAAATTTTTTCTTGTTTTTTTTGTGTTTGTCTTAGTTTTTTTCTGATTTTTTACTCTAATAAAGAGCACAGGAAAAGATTTATATATCGCCTCTGCTCTTTCCTACATTATGAAAGAAAAATGATTGGAACACATTATAATCAACCCCCTCATCCGGGAAGCAGCTGAATTATTGGGCATCGAATACTGGGAAATGCAGCAGATACTGGAGGAAAGTGGCGTACCGCTCATTGATATCACGGAAGAAGAGATTGGGCAACGGCAGGATAATAAATGTTGAATAGCAGCAGAGGAATTGATTGGGGGGGTACTATTTCCCAGCTTCATAATAGTGAAGTATTACCCAGTTCAATAACATTTTTATATCGCTGCTTTTGACCTTCTTTTCATGAACATAGCCATCATCGGCGCCGGCCCTATTGGCGGTTATGCCGGCTATCTGTTAGCGAAAGCAGGCCATACGGTCACTTTATACGAAAACCATCCCCAGGTGGGCTGCCCCATCCAATGTACGGGCATTCTTACCGCGGATTTTGATGAATTTCTGAAAGAATCGGGCTTGACGATGAGCTCAATGGATGCCTATCTGGTCAATGTGATTGACACGGTAGAAGTCTATACGCCCAAAGGCCAACTGGCAGTGAAAGACAAAAATTATATCGTGGACCGCACCAGGTTTGACCGTTTCTTTGTAAATCTGGCGGTACAGGAAGGAGCAAAGTTATTCGTTAACCATTCCTTTAGCGGTAAAAATGGGCTAGGTATTGTGATTAGAGACTCGACAGGCAAAGTGGATAAGACTATCCAGCCCGATATTATCATTGGCGCTGATGGTCCTTTATCTCCGACTGCTAAAGCCTTTGGCTTCTACCATCCCGAAAGAATTAACTTTTACGGTGTTCAGGCTACCGTCGAAGGAAACTTTGAGTCGCACACCATCAAGACTTACTTTGGCACTACCGTCTGTCCGGGCTTGTTTGCCTGGATAGTTCCAGAATCAGCAACCATCGCCAGGGTAGGTTTAGCTACGACTAAAAACTCCAAACATTACTTTGACCAATTCATGCGCGAGCATAAATTTGTAGCGAAGGAGATTCAGGCTGGAGCGATTCCTATTTATCATCCCCAGCAGAAACTGCAGCAGGGAAATTGTTATCTGGCTGGCGATGCGGCTGGCTATGTAAAAGCGACGACGCTGGGCGGGTTAGTTCCAGGCTTACAGCAGGCGCAGATTTTAGCGAAATGTATTAATAATGATATTGATAATAGCGGAAATAAGGATAAGGGTATTGGAAAAAGCTATGAGCAGGAACTTGCTCCCGTCAGACGAAAAATGTGGCTGCATTGGCAGCTCTATAAGCTCTTCCAGAAATTCTCGGATGAAGATTGGGATCGATTGGTTAAATATATTGAGAATTCTGGCGTTACCAAAGTTCTGGAACAGCATACCCGGGATAATCCCTGGCCGATCGTGGTAAAGGCCTTGGTCAAAGAGCCGAGATTGCTAGGGTTTTTGAGATATCTGTGGTAAGCATAATCAAAAAGCACTCCAACACCTATTTAAAGACTGAGAAAAATCTCCGCCCATGCCAAAAAAATGCTAAAAAGAGAGGTGAGCGCTTTCGTGGCTAGGCAAAAAAGGAAAGCCCGGGTTTCCGTAGCTATCCTAATCTCCTTATTCCTGCTGGTTTCCTGCACGAAAGAGATAAAAGAGATCCCTCCGCTACAAGAGATTCCTCCAATACAAGAAATTTCTCCTGCTGAACCAGCCGCAACACCGGCGGAAGAAATACCGAATGAAAGTCTTCCTCAAGAAGATGATAAAGATGCTTATTCTCAAAAAATGGGGGAAGGAAATCTCGCCGGCTTATCTTCTTGTAAGGACAAAAAAGTTCTCTTTAACAAATTTCCTGTAAACCTTGATAATTTTCCCGTGATTACCCCTCTCGGCTATGTGGGAGCAACTGCCCATCTCACTCCCACGCCGCATCTCTTCCTACGGCCGAAAAGGGCAGGGTCCGATGAAAGTTATACTCTAGAATCCTCGGTTCTTGTCCCCACTAATATGAGAATTTATCTCATAACGTCAGTAGAAGATATCAGTACAGAAAAAAAGTTTGCCACTGATTATGGAATATATTTCTCTCCCTGTACAGAAGTAGTGGGGTATTTTGACCATGTGTGGGACCTTCCACCAAAAATACAGGAAGCCTTATCTTCTGCACCCCGCGATCTTTGTCATGAATACACTTTAATCTATGACCGCCCAGTGGACTGGAGATTTTGTCGCCAGAAAGTTTCCATTGACGTAAAAGAGGGCGAATACCTCGGAAAAACCGGGGGGAAAGGAAAAGTTGACGTGTTTGATTTTGCCCTGATGGACTATCGTCTTCCCCCCCATCCTTACACGAATATTGAACAATGGAGGATGATGGGAAATACCTTTGAAGAAGCATTTCAGGTAACCTGCCCGTTAAACTATTTTCCTGATACCATCCGTTTGCAAGCGGAATCAAGATTGGGAGCAGAAGATACGAAAAGAACGATAGCCCCAGTTTGTGGGGAAGTGTTTCAGGACCGTCCAGGCACGGCCCAAGGAGTATGGTTTACAGTACTAAGTCGGGGGGGTGATGAGAACCAGCCTGGAGCTCGACATCTCTCGTTAGTGCATGATGCCGTAAATCCTCAGAAACCAGTTTTTGTAGTTGGTGAAGGACTGCCCAGCATCGGCTATGGTGATTATTTCTTTACGATTAAAGAGAATGGGCGGGTGAATCGGGATTTTCGAAAGGTTATTCCCGGCCAGATCTACTGTTTTGATAGTTTAATTGACAAATACAATCAAAAAATAGAGGGAAGAATCCTCCTCCAGCTTCCGGAAGAACGAAAACTTCTGCTGGAAAAACAAGCGGGGGCTTGTCAAGGATCTTGGGAACTTTCTGGAAAAGAATCGAGGTTTGAACGATGAAAAAAAAGAGGTGATTTGTAATTGAACCAGGATTTAACACGAAGGAAAAAGATTTATAAACCTAGAGCTTTTTTTTAAAAAAAGTATGAAATGGATAAGAAAACGTACCAGGAGAAAAGCACTCCCTCTTACCTTAGTGGTAGTTGTTCTCCTCGGCAGCTTCTTTATCCTGAACAGCATGAACAAAGAAATAACCGGCAAAGTAACGGCAAAAGAGATCCAGGGTCAAGCGCCACCGGATATTCAAAAAATTATCCAGCAGGAAATACAACGTCGTACGCAGGAAATCACGCAACAGATCGTGAAAAAGCAACCCCTTAAAGATAACATCGCTCCGAAAACTTCCAATAACTTTCCTCTGCCGAAGGAAACCTGCTTTCCTCCGCCCCGGCAATTCAGTTATCCCTCGTATTATACCGGTCCGTTGATTGAGGATCATTTACATATGCCTACTGCTTTTAAGCTTCCCGCTGAGGTCGCTCAGCAGGCTGACTGGGATCCACCGTCTTTGACAGAAGTGACGGGGAGTGAAATTGTCTGCCAGTTTGATCAGGGAAAGATAAAAACTGGCTTTGGGTTTTATTTGGTGGCAAATTTGTTTCCTTCTTTGTTTATCAATGCGGTGAAGGACATCGAAGCACAGTATCCGGAAAGAATTGTACCATTTCTGATGACCCCGCATCTGACCTCTCTTGATCCTACACCGGAAGAGATCGAACAAATTATTCTTGCTCATCCCGGCTTGTTTAAAGGTCTGGGTGAAATCGCCTTCTATCGGGCCTCCTACAAAGACAGGAAACCTGATGATGCTTATTTTCAGGAACTGTACAAAATTGCGGATAGACATAATCTGGTGGTCATGATACATCTTGATGATAGTCAGCAGCAGAGCATCGAGAACGTGCTGAACGCTTATCCGGCGGTCACTTTTCTTTTCCATGGCGAACAAATGGAGCCCTATCTTTCGACCATTCTGAATAAATATCCCAATACCTATTATTCTGTCGATGCCAACTTGTTTGATCTTCCTCATGAACAGACGATAGGGAACTTATACGATGCCCAGGATGCTGAGGAATTTGTCGCGGAGATCAAAGACAATTTTGAGCGAATCCTGGAAACGAACCTTGACCTCTGGAAATCAAACATTGAAAAGTATCCGGATCGCTATTTGTGGGGGACGGATCGGGCTGCAGAATGGAATTTTGAACCGGAAGTAGCGGCCATCATTGATGAAATGTCCCGCACTTTTATTGGCCATCTTGATCCCGAGGTACAGGAAAAGTTTGCGTATAAGAATGCCGAAAGGTTATTAAATAGAAGAAAAATGAAATAAGAGAAAGAGGTGATTCTGATGAAGAGATACTGGTTTTATGTTAGCATGATAGTAGTGGTTTTACTGGCGACAGCAGCTTGTGCGCCGGTGCAGCCAGCACAACAGGCTCCGGGAGAACGGCGTGTCGGTGATCCTACGGGAAGGGTCATTAACACCGATCTGAGTTGTGTTGGTCATTGCAGCGGGTATGCGGAATCCGGGAACGAGTGGTGCTTCTGTGATACCGTCTGCCCAGAGCATGGAAATTGTTGCTCTGATTTTGAGACCGCTTGTCCGGATCTGGCACGTTAAACGCAGGTTGAACTTTCACCGATGATATCGAAAGCTTGGTGGTTGGTTTTGTTGATTTTTGTTATGGGCTGCGCTGATAAAATACCAGAAACTCTCGAAGCTAATGATCCCGAACCAGAAACGACCAGGCAAGAAACACCAATGAAAGGAATGACCTTTGAAGTTATCATCCCCAAAAACACTCCGGAAGGAGATACTCTCTGGGTGTATGTACGACAGATTCCCTACCGGATGGAACAACATGAAGACTTCATTTACAGCGTAACTCTGAATGAATCGCAATTATTTGGAGAGGGGTATATTCCTGGACTAACCGAAAGGGTACGCTACAGATACTCGAGAAATGGCTACGAGTTTAGGACGGCGGAATACCTTGAACCGACAGCCGAGGAACCGGATAGAGACACCAGCAACTATTTCTGGACAAAACACGGAAGGGAAATTGAGTATGAGCCAGACAAGATTCAAAAAGATACTATAAAACGATGGAGATGGTTCCCCAAAGAAGGAATGGTGACGAAGACAACTACTATAGAACCTTCAGGGATATTTTTACCTCGCGTGAATAATATAGAATTCCGATCGGGGCAAACTATTGAGGATCTTTACGTGCCGGCCTTTCATGATTTCTTTAATTCTACTGCCCAACACCTGAAGGAACAAAACTACAGCTGGGTAGAATTAGAGCCACCCTGGCAATGGACAGAAGTGAACGGCTTTCCAAGAGTTATTAATGATCTGAAAAATAATCCTAACTATCCGGATGACGAAACTTTTTTAGAAGAACTTCGTGCCTACAAACAAGAAGGACTGCACGTTCTTATCGCACCCCAGGTCTGCTGTACTCCCCTTAATACCAACGACAAGCCAAAAGAATGGTGGGAAAAATATTTTGATGAAACAGAAAAATTCTTAGTGCATTTTGCGACGCTGGCAGAACAGGGAGATGCAGATGCATTTATGTACGCTATTCCCTCCTGGGATACCTATCCTGCAAGTATCAACGTAGAAGAAGAGTGGAGAACCATTTTCAATAGTATTAGGCTGGTTTTCAGCGGCGAGGTAGGGGAAATGATCTGGATTCTTGGCCACGAAGTCTCCCCGAATCCAAGTCCGATCCCCGATACGACCTTCGTGACCTGGAGTGACCAGCTTGATTTTTTTATGGTCGCGAGTGACTTCCCGCTGTCCACCGCTGATAATCCCACTGATGAGCAACTTAGAAAGGGAGCAGAACAAGTTCTTGATGGAGTTAAAGTCTTTTACGACCAGTTCCACCAGCCGATTATTATTCGCAATGGTTATTTTAACGTGAAATACAGCTGGAAGGGGCAAACGTTCTATTCCATCAGTTCCATCCCTTGGATTAGCGATCCAGCAGCTGCACTTAAAGAAAGTAAGTATGAATTTGACACCACCGGCCATGCCCGGGTAGTTGATGCCTATTTCCGCGCCATCGCCGAAAGGCCTTGGATTATTGGCTACTTCCATTTCGGCTATACTCACTGGGAAGATCCCTTATCTCCCTGGATGTCGGTACGAGGCAAGCCAGCAGAAGATATTTGGAGAAAATGGAATGGAGTGATTTATGAGGAATAAAACAAACATTTCTGCAAAAAGCATAGTCCTATTATTTTTGGGGCTAATAGTAGGACTTAGCGGATGTACTCAACAACATACTGAAATAATAAACGAACCAATAACTGCACCTGGTGAAACCATTCCCTCCTTGTTTCCACCGGAAGAAGATTCAGAACCAGAAGCCGCTATAGTTGCTGAGGAAGTTAACGAGGAAATTGCAGAAAGTGATATAGACTGTGCCGGCACCGGGAAAAAATTTGATTATGCCCCCGTTAACTTGGATAAGACTTTAGTTATGATTCCCCGGGGCTTGATGGTGGGAGATCACGTTACCCCGGTCAATCATCATTATTTTCAGAATTTTAACAATCAACAATATGACATCGAAGTGTATTCACCCGGTGATGGATTCATTACCGATATTGGACATATGGGGGCGGAAGAAGGGATAGATTATAACCTGCGCCTAGAGCATGCCTGTGGCCTTTCCAGCCATTATATTTATGTGAGTCGTCTCCCGGAAAAAATTAAATCGGCCATTGGGAGCCAGAACTATGTGGGGGTGAGAATTCCGGTGGCGGCGGGTGAGTTCCTGGGCTACTATAAATACAATCTTGATTTTAATCTCATTGATGAAGGAGTAACCTTAACCGGGTTTGTGGTTCCGGAACATTATACTGCTGTAGAGCCGTATAAAATACACGTGGTTCCTGACACCTACGATTATTTTAACGAACCGGTGAAAAGCAAGCTTATTGCCAGAAGCATTCGGACTGCCGCGCCCATCAGCGGAAAAATTGATTATGATATCAACGGCAAATTGGTGGGAAACTGGTTTCTGGAAGGAACCAATAACTATAGGGGAACGGTGGCCCAAATGGGAGATCCCGGACATTGGCTGGGGCATTTATCTATCGTATATGATTATATTGATCCCGGGAGAATTGTTATTTCCATCGGCGGATACGAAGGAGAAGATTCCAAGCAGTTTGGGGTCAAAGGGAATGCTCCCGATCCTGCCAAAGTAAGCCGGGAAGAGGGATTGATTACCTATGAGCTGGTGGAGTATGATTATATCAAACCCAATGGAGATTATTGGGATAGGATATCGTTGGCCAAAGATTTGAAAACGGTAGGGAGAGAAAATGTACAGGGAGTAGTTCTCGTCCAGGTGCTGGAAGATCAGAAAATTAAATGGGAGACTTTTCCGGGGAGGACGGCGTCAGAGGTGAATGGATTTACCAATAAGGCAAAAATCTATGAGCGATAACATGGAAAAAATCAACTGTTACTGGATTTTAGGATTGGTTATGATTATGGTGATTTTAATAAGTGGATGTACTCCCACCGAAGTGCCCTCTCCGGAAGGAATACCAGCGAATTCTTTATCCGAAGACACCGTTGAAGATCTCCACTTTATCGTCGCCAATCCAGTAGACCCTTCCCAGATCTCCAGAATATCTAAATTCAGAAGTTGTATCGGCCATGATTATAGCGGCTGGAATATTGAGGGAGAAAAAGAAACCAGGCGCTCGATGAAACATTATCTTGAACCACTGCCCTCTTTAATCGGCACGGATCAAATCAGGATCTTTGCCCCCTTTGACGGGAAAGTGGTTGAAATGGAAGAGGGGCCTCCAGGCCAAGCAATTTATATTTCTGCTAAAGTTACCCCTCGTTGGAAATTCATTTTTTTTCATGTAATTCCTGCAGTGGGAATTGAAGAAGGGGCTCTGGTTCATGCCGGAGAGCAGTTGGGGACGGCCTCCAGGGAGATTCATAATTTTGACTTTGCTCTAAAACAGTTTGGCTGGTCAGGGCAGGTTTTCGATTCGCCCTTCCGGCATATGAAAAATGATATACTTGAGGAATATGTCCAGCAGGGCGTGACGCTGGAGAATATCATCCTCTTAAAACCGGCCCGGGATGCTGAACCCTGTCCGGTCAGCGGAACCAAAAACGGTGATGCTCTCTTTGTCGGTTATAAAGATGAGGATTTTGTAATGCTTCGTCACGGTCCTGCTCTGGAGGTGGAAACAGATGCAATAGAGACCGATACCATGGAACCGACAGTAAACTCGGCTTCTCCTGGAGCTCACCAAGAATCAGCATCCCTGGTAGAAGAAAATGCCCCGGCCCTATTTCCCGGAGGGACGGTAATTCAGCAGCAGGAAGGCGTAACTTTTGAACATTATTTTCCCAACACCGGCTCATTAAAAAGCGATGAATCAGAAATTCTTATCTATAATCAGGGAAAGGCCGCAGTACAGATAACTTCCAGCGACATGAAATTCATTCTGGATGGAAAAAGGTATGAACAATACTCGGGCACCTGGGAGAAATTTCCCCGCCAGCAGAGTTGGGAAAGAATGGAGTATGTGAACATTCATCCACGGTATTACGCCCAGGAACCTCTTATTCTCCAGCCGGGACAGAAAGGAAAGCTGCATTGGCATTACCAGTTCGGCCAGGATATCCAGAACAAGCCTCAGGCAGTCGAGATTGATATTATTTATACTCTTGGAGGTAAAAAGCAAGTCATCAACCAGCGATTGACAAAAGTAATTTCCTAGTTTTATCCTCGTTTTTAAAAATGTCCCTCGAAAAACTGCTCTATAACCCGGAAAAGTATCGTTGTGGAAACAATTACTTGGCCACTAACCTGGTCTATCCCGTGGAGTTTGCTGGACAGAAATATGTGGTGAAGCGCATCCGGCCCCTGCACTCGCTTCTCGCCAATATTTATTATACTTTTCAGGACCGGTTCCTGTTTGGCACCCGGCAGCTGGCCACACCCTGGCTGTGCCTAGAGATCGAAGCTAAAAAACTCCGTTATTTAAATGGTGTGGGGACGCCAAAATTAGTTCATTTTAACGGCTATGGCGATACGCTGATCCGTGAATATATTCCAGGGATTTTGTTTGGTGACTTGTCCAGTGACCAGCAGCGACAGCAAACTCTGGAAGGAGCGCTGGCCTCATTAGAGCAGATCCATGAGCAGAATGTTGTCGTTGGCGATGCTCAGGTCAAGAATGTCCTGGCCTCTTCTCAGCGTTCTTCTCAACAGGCTCCTTCTCAGCAGGGCCATTTCCCGCAAGCCTACTGGCTAGATCTGGAAGGGCTGTTCGATGAATCTGATCTGAGGAAAGCGAAAGCGGCTGACGTGCTTAAATTCATCTATTCTACCTATACCGTCACCCGGGATGTCTGGGCAGCATTATCGACAGCAGAGTTAGTCGTGAAGCAGTATCACAATATCGAAGTAAAGCAACAGCTTCCCTTGTTGGCGGCCCAATTGGTTGGAAACCTGGGCTTGTGGTTCTCGACCCGGCTGCCCCGGGATGGGAAGCTCCATCGTGATATTCAGAGGGTGTTGAGGGGATGAATAATCAATAATGGATCTTTCTTTCACCAGCTTTATATAGAAATTCAGCGAGAAGGGTCTCGTGGGAATTGAGCCGGCTCAATTGGAACAGTTGGTGAAGAAAAAGATAGTACTTCATGATTCACGAACTGATAAATCCCTTACCGGTGTAGTACTTTATGCCCCGCCCAAGGAACAGCGAGGTAATCTTGTTCTCGTCTATCGGGAAAAAAGCGAATTTTTCTACAAGCTCCTTCCTCCCCACTGGATTTCTTCCCTGGAGATAACGCCCGAGGGTGCTCAGTTAAAGGGAGAAATAAACGGCCAAGTGAGTTGGTACGACAGTGTTTATAAAACTTTAGTTAACTGATGTTTCTGTTTAACTTTCAGGTAGA
>JBBSWG010000052.1:0-2485 GCA_038046425.1 Nanobdellota archaeon | reverse complement strand
CCGGCAGTAAAGCCGGCTGTGACCGTAAAGCCCGCTCTACCTGTACCCAGGCCAGCTGCTGCTGCACCCCAGCTCCCCATAAAAGCAGATACTTCATTTGAGAAAGCAACCCAACGGGCCCGGCAACTTCAGCAGCTTAAGCCGGAGGGATGAATCATGTTAAATGCACTCAGAACTATTGTCTTGGGCGCTGCCGGGATGGTCAGCGCAAATTACATTTATGACAACTATGTGCGCGAGAGGCCGGAGATTGTCAGTAATTTTAGCGCGAAAGCCGCGAGTTATGCCTTAGGAAAAGTGAGTCAGCCGGACTTAGAACGTTATGTGCAGCGGCAATTTTCCCGGAGAGAATTCCGCATTGCCGAGGATACGGTAAAATTAAATTCCACCGTGCAACGGTTATACTGTGCGCAAAAACAAAATACCAAATATCGAGGTGCCTTACAATGCGATTCAAGACGATGAAACGGTTAGGATTGACGGCCATGCTGTTGGGAGGAAGCTATCTTCTGTCTCGCGGCTGTAGCTGCGAGCAGGAACCAGGCAGCGAAACGGAGATTGCCGCCAAAGTAAAGCAGGAGCCGACGTTTGCGGAGCAACTCGAAAAAAAAGTTGGGGAAAAGAGAAATTTTGCTGCTGCTTACCTGAATGTGCTGCGGGAAGGAATGGCCCGCAATCCCGAGATGTTTACCCAGTATTTGGCGGAGCAGTTTAAGAAAGGGGATAAAAGGAGTGATAACGATGCTGAAAAAGTATTCCGCACCTACAACAGCTTTACGGAACTGATGCAAACGGCTATTTCCCAGGCCAGCCATCCGCGGGACGGCTATAAGGTGCCGCCGCTCTCGGAAGTGGAACCGCGCCTCAATTATGTTTGCAGCGTCAGCGGCTGCAGTTATTATCTGACGCTGCATGACCGGGAGCGGGGGAAAGATTATTTGATTACGCTGGAAGATGAGCTGGGCAGCAAACGGGTAGCATTAAAACATTATTCGTCCTTGCGAGAGGAGATCGATAAGCGTGAGCCTAAGCTGACGATGGTCATGCCTGGAAAAATGGAGAAAGCTAAGCAATAAAATGAAACTTCAGCCATCGCTCCTGGCACCAGTACTGCTGTTTGGTTTAAGCTGTGAGGATCAGCCGTATACCTCAGAGTTGCTGGATGCTAGGTCGGACACCACTCTTTCTCAGGATACATATGTCTCTGATGAAGTGCGGGAATTTCTGAATGCACGGGGAGAAGGAGAAAAAAATCGTTCTGATGGTGGTATTGATGCCCTTCCGCACGATGGAGAATGTCCCTGTAGTTGTGAAAAAATTATTTATCAAGGGATGGATGAGTACAAAAAAAAGGTTGAGACGGCTTTAGGCCCTATAGCAGCAACTACCTTCGACAACCTTCTGCAGCTCTATCACACCAAGCTGGGCATCTCGTTTCTTTCCGACACAATGAGCGAGCTTGCTGATACCCTAGCTAGGGTGGCAGCCTACTCGCGAAAAATGAATTCTTTTCAGGTTACGGTTCAGCTGCTTACTTTACCAGCAGTGCAGAAAGTAGTGGCTTTGTATGAGCGGGAAGAGGGCGATAGCTGGAACGCAACCACAACGTTAACTCAAATTGCGGCTCAAACCAGAAGTAGCGCAGCAGTAATGGAGACGGCTCGCTGTCTGGAAGCCTATGTTGGTAAGTCGGAAAGCGAGTCGGGAAAATTAGCAGAGGAATTTCAGTCTATCACTTCAGAGAGTTTTGGCTATTCCCTACTGATTATCAAAAAAGCACGAGAATGTGTTTTGACGGCCAGAGCCAGCCAGAAAAGGAGGGGAGAATGAGAAAGAACCGCAGAGACTGGAAAGAGGAATTTTCGGAGCCAGGAGATTCTGTGGAAGATTCGGTGAGACAGCTGCAACAACAGCTTACTTCCCTGCTGGTAGAAGGGAAAGTGCCAGGAGAAAAGGAGAAAGTCTTGCACTCCTTGGATGAATTCTTTTCTCCCCTGCGGGAACTGCCGCCAGAGCAAAAAAGGATTGCTTTGGCACAGAGTGAAGATTTGTACTATACCTTTCTACAGAAGTATCGTTTTTGGGGAGAAGATATGCCTGCTGCTGAGTTTTATGAAGCGCTGGAACGCTATGTAAGTGTACCTACTCCTCTACCGACAGCATCTCCACCTCTCGTTTATTCTGAATGCTGTGGCGAGATCCTTAATGAGGCTGAACGTAAATTAGTAATGCCTTTACTCGACCAGGCGATACGAGCTCTCCAGCCACCGGAAGAACAACAAGAACAACCAGAACAGTATAAAGTTCATTGTCTTGGCGGAGTTATCATTCTCCAAGACCAGCAGCATAACTTTTATCTCGCCGAGCTGAAACCCTTACCAGACAAAACAATGTTAGTGCAGAAACAACGTGAACAGAAAATGTCTTTAGGCGATTTAGCGGCGGAACTGAAATTAACGCCTGGAGTACTGGAATTCTACCTTAA
>JBBSWG010000051.1:0-23059 GCA_038046425.1 Nanobdellota archaeon | reverse complement strand
CCAAGGCTGCCAGCTGCAGCTGCGCGATGGTCTCATCAATCTCTGCCGGCAATTCTGTGCAGCCAAGGTCTTTTAAGGCCTAGATATTTGCCCGAGAATTTACCTTGGTAGGTGGGACGGTATGTTCCCAGCCATGGCGGGAGATGAACGCTACAGGTATCCCCATAATCTTTCCTATGCGCAAGGGGAAGGAGGTCTCTCTATAGGGAGTAGATACGTCTACGTCTCCGGCTTCTTCCAGTTCTCCAATTTTATATAGTCCTGAGCCGCCGATAATGCCGATTTTGGTCATGGCTTTATTTTGGGATTAAGCGGATTATTAAGGTTTTTGGTAGTGAGAGAGATAGTTGTGAAAGAAAATGGGGGCCTTAAAAGAAGGCAATACCAATCAGAATAAATCTTTATAAAGAAATAGATTTTCAGAGTCATGATGCTCAAAAAGAGGTATTCATTATATTTAGCAGCAGGGATAACGCTGTGGAAGACTTATTTCAATAAAAAATACTCTCCCTATTTTAACAAAAAGGTCTTTCTCTTTGAGCCCGGGACGATAAATACCCCCACCGATCATAGAATGATCCCCATCACCATTGCCACCGGCGATTTGAATTATGTCAATAATGCTGATGCTATTCTTGCTTACATGAAACACTACCAGACGCTGGACGGCAGCCCCACCGGAACCGATTCCACCTGGGAGTGCGGCTATGCTATCGGAAAAGGCAAGCCGGTGATCATGCTTATAGAAGATTTAAACCACATGGATTACTATGCCGTGCAGTGGATGGTTTCATTTAGCATCGGCGCTATCCTGACTACATCCCGAGAAGTAGCAGAGATGGCGAGGAATCACCTTAAATTTGTTCACGCCACCATCCTGCTCTGTGAAAATGAGAACCAGTTCGAAAGTAAAATCATTGAATACCTGGATAATTACTATCGGTCCATTTATGCCCGCATGGGACAAATCAATTATCAAGTCGACCAAGTGCTGAGAGAATACGCAGATGAATCTAAAATCTTAAAGGACATCATTTCATTTAAAATTTCTGCCAAAACATCTGCTTCTGCCTCGCTCCAGAAACTGAAAAGGGAAATGACGAAACTGTACACGGCCACCCAGTATAACGCCCTGGGCACTTTTATTGAAATCTCTAATTTTGAGAAAGAAAAAGGAGAATTGGTTGAAAGGCTCTTAGCCGGAGATCTAGCCACTGCCGTTGAATTTCTAAAATCTTACATCGCCGAGGCAATTTCCCATTTAAATACCGATGATGATCATGCTATTGCCGCCATGATGTCATATTTGATAAAGATTCCGGCGAAAGAAGTTGAGGGCCGGAAGCGGGGGCAGAAGAAAACACGGCCAGCCTTGTTCTATGAATTGTACGATCTTCTTTCTCACCATCTTGTTCCGGATAAGAAATACTTTAAGAATCCGGCTTTTCCTTACAGGATTGGAGCCATCCTGGAAATTTATAACTGGATGAATACCTATGCTGTTGATGATGTTTTTGATAATTCCCGTCAGCGTTCCGGACAGCCAACTTTACAGGTAAAATATGGGAAGAGAAATGCTTTGCTCATCGGTTCTCTGGCTCATGCTTATAGCCTACTGCTGCTGTACGAGGAGACGAAAAGCAATCCCGACATTGCCCAACAGGTTCTTCTCAACTTAAATAAGGTTCATATCAAAATATACCAGGGACAGCCTTTTGACCTTTACCTTTCCATATTAAAAACAAAAAAGCTGCAGCAGTTCCGGCGGAAGTACAACTTCATCCAGGCGCTGGAATTATATTTTACCCGCATTTATGGTATCTGTGGCGCATTCTATGAAGAGATTGCGGGCCTGGCCGGAAACTGTGTTAATGTGCCCGAGCAGTTTATGAATGCACCGGAGTGCCGCAAAGCGGTCCGTTCCCTTGGCCGGATTTTTGGCGTGGTGCAGATGATCCGCAATGATTTAGGCGACTTGCTTTTGCCCGAGGCCCTGGGGGTCCTTTCCAAAGGAATGAAAGGATATTCCCACAACGATTTTGTGGAAGGAAAATTAACTTTATTGGTGCTCTATGTTTTATACTCGGAGAACGTTTCAAGCCGAGACCAGAAATTTATCATTAAATTGTTAGGCAGGCCCAAATTAACGAAGAGAGAGAAATTGAGAGTAAATAAAATACTCTGGGAATCTGGCGCGATTGACTTTGCCGTCCAGATAATCCAGTATTATGTGGATAAGATAGTGAAAAATTACACTTTAAAGATCCATGAAACGCCAACAAGACTAAAGTGGATTATCTCTATGATTGAAATAGCTCCAGAAATCAGGGAAAAATTCCGGCGCCAGGCTTTTCAACAGAAGTGGAAGAAGATGGAGCCTCTGCCTCTTGATTTGCTGGAATTAGAGAGGATAAATAGATTGTCTCAGGACGAGTTTGAGCAAACGTATGAACAGAAAAAGAAAGAGGTTTTAAAGTTGAAGTATTAAGACTTCTCACGGAGAAGGTCTCATTCGCTCCCCCTCTATAAACTAAATCATGCCGGAAACCCTTTTCTATCCTTTGCAGTACTTCACTGGGGTTTAAGAGTTATACTCTATCTTTACATCTTAGATATTGTTGTTCTTCCATTTTGATCACTTTCTTACGCCTAAAAGAGCGGTTTAGCATCTTCCCGGCGGGGTTTTTCTCCGTCGAGATCCCGATACGTTTGATATGCTGCTTCTACTTTTGGTGTAAGACGACGATGAGTGCAGTACATAACTAGCGCAGCGACTCCAGTCGCTACACCAGCAGTAGCCCATCGGTAGGGTGTAAGAGGGCCATCAAAAACAGATCCTGAAATGGCGGATAGTATTGATGTTGCTGGAATGATTACTGCCCATTGATAAATGCTCTCAGCTTTTGAATAAAGAGAATCGTACCTGTCCCCGGCCTGCATTCTCTTCATCACTACCATTTCTTGCTCTCTGTATTTATCCTGGAGATTTCTTAATCTTTCCCTAGCTCTTTCCCCAACTGCTTGCAATCGCTCTAAGGCCTGGCCATACCCTGCCGCAGCCCACGCAACTCTTCCTACTTGTTCGGGGTCGTCATAACGTGCAGCAGCATCCCAGGCGATTCTTCCTACGAGTTCGTGGACATCTACTCCGGTCCCCCCAACGCGTTCTTCCAATCTTTTCTTTGGGTCGTTTTTCATTTTGGTTACCTCCTTCTTTGTTTTTGTTATTGCTTTGTGACACTAGGATGGTATAAGAAACTTTCGTTTAAATTATGCTACAGAATAGAAATATTTAAATAGATTATTACACTTTTGTCTTAAATTATGCTTAAATTAGACCTAAAAGACCGGAAACTGCTCTATGAGTTGGATACCAACAGCCGGCAATCCGCCTCTGAATTAGCCCGAAAAATCGGCCTGAGCAAGGATGCCATTATTTACCGGATGAAGAAATTAGAAAATGCGGGCATTATTAAACAGTATCATACTATCATTGACGTGGGTAAACTGGGCTTCATTTCCTTCCGGCTGTACCTGAAGCTGCAAAACACCACGCCGGAGAAAGAGGCAGAAATTATTGAATATTTTAAGAAGAAAAATGAAATTACCTGGTTAGTTTCCATAGACGGAAAGTATGATCTGGGGATGTGGATCTTAACCAAATCAATAAAAGAGATGAACGCTTTCTGGAAAGAACTGCTGCAGAACTATATCAATTTCATCGCGGAGCGAGCACTTACCATTTTCACCAAGGTGTCCTATTTTCCGCGGTCGTATCTCCTGGATCAGCAGAGCAATCAGGACCAATATATCTTCATCACTGAGCCCGAGGAGATAAAAATAGATGAAAAAGATTTGCAAATCCTAAAACTGCTGGCCCCGGCTGCCCGCCGGTCAATTCTGGAAATAGCTCAAAAGGTCAAAATTACTGCCAAAACCGCTGCGGCAAGAATAAAAGGATTAGAAAAGAAGAAGATTATCATTGGTTATCGGACGAGGTTTGATTTGGAAAAATTAGGATACCAATATTTTAAAGTCCATTTTAATCTGCAGAACCTGACTACATCCAAAGAAAAACAATTTCGGCAATATATTAAGCAGCATCCCCACATTATTTATGATAACGAAGTCTTAGGCGGGGATGATCTGGAGATCGAGATTCAGGTGAAAACGCTGCCGGAATTGCGCTCAATCCTGGAGGAAATTCAAAAAAACTTTGCCGAGATAATTAGGGAGCACTACTATTTTCTTTTTTATAAAGAGCATAAGTTGGTATTTTTCCCGTCCTGATTTCTTGAAAAACTGACCGAAAAGTTTAAATATTACAATGTTTACATCGTATAACAATGCTGGTAATTAAAGATTCCATGGTGGTCATCCACCTGGCGAAGGCAACTCTTTTAGAGCGGTCTTGCCTTTATTTTAGGAGAGTGCTCATTCCTAAGCTCGTTCAAGAGGAAGTGACGCGGGGGGAATATCCAGAAACAGGGCTCATCCAGGGATTGATAAAGAGCAAGAAAATAATCATCGAAGCGGTAAAAGACAAAAACTTCATTCATCGGGCAAACCAGTTTAACATTCAACGAGGTGAAGCTGAAGCAGTTGCTCTCTATTGGGAGCAGCATGCTGATTTTATTGCCACGGATGATGATAATGTACGGAAGAAAAAAGATATCCTCCAACTGAAGATTATCGGGACGCCAGCGATTATACTTACCTTATATCAAGAGAAATATATTAATCATGGAAAACTTCGGGAGGCCATCGAGATTATGCGGAAAGTGGGCTGGTTTTCCAGCGTGATTTGGGATAAAATACTGATGGACGCAGAAAAAAATGAATGAGATTGTGGCTATTCGGATGGACTCAGCTTTCCTGGGACAGGTTGAGAAATTGGGAGAAGAAGAAGCAGTTGATCGCAGCACTTTGCTTCGTAATCTCATTAGAACAGGGTATCAGGAAAAACTTAAACGGCGAGCAGCACAGTTATATAAAGAGGGAAAAATTACTTTTTCAGAATCTGCTCGTCAGGCCGGACTGACCCTCTGGGAGATGCAGCATTATCTTATCGATTCCGGATTTAGGTCAGAATATTCACTTGATGATCTGCAGGAGGAGATGAAACTGTTGAAGAAGAGGTAATTAGTCTTCAAAATTATTAGTGAATCATCACGGATAAGTTTATGGTAAGAAATCATTATTCTACCACTTCGCTGGCATGAGCTTAGGTTCTTTCCAGTTTAGGTTCCTTCCTGCCAGCTCGCCAAGTACTTTTTCTGTTCGGGGGTCAATTCATCAATTTTTATCCCTAACGCCGCCAACTGCAGCTTAGCGATGGTTTCATCAATTTCAGCCGGCAATTCATTGACGCCGCGTTTCAGCTTTGCTTGATTCTTGACACCATACTCAACGGCTAAGGCCTGCCCACAGAACGATTGGGCCATGACCACGGAAGGATGTCCCTCGGCCGCGGCCAGATTAATTAACCGCCCTTCACCGAGAACAAATATTTTCTTACCCTTATTTCCATTATTCACCTCTTTCCCGTTATCTCTATTATCACCACTATCTAAAATAAATTCATCCATAAACGGCCGGATTTTTCGCTGGCTTTTTGCGGCTGCCTTTAAACCTTTCATGTTTATCTCCGCATCAAAATGGCCGGAATTGGCTAAAACGGCATTATCTTTCATTTGTTTCATGTGGCTCAGATCAATCACGTTCTTGTTGCCAGTAACGGTAATGAAAACATCGCCTTCTTTCACTGCTTCCAGCAGGGGCAGGAGGCGATAGCCGTCCATAGTCGCCTGGAGCGCTCTAAAAGGGTTTACTTCCGTGACGATAACATTTGCTCCCATGCCTTTCGCCCGCAGCGCCACGCCTTTCCCACAGGGACCATAACCACAGACGACAACATTCTTCCCCGCCAGCAGCAGATTGGTGGCCCGGGTGATGCCGTCTAAGGTACTGGCGCCCGTCCCATAAAAGTTATCAAACAAATGTTTAGTCTGCAAATCGTTGATGGCTAATACGGGATATTTTAAAGCACCATCTTTTTCCATGGCTTTCAGGCGAATAATTCCGGTAGTCGTTTCTTCATTGCCAAACAGAATCTGGGGAATCAGTTGCGGATGATTGGTGTGAATCTCGCTTACCAAGTCACAGCCGTCATCAATGGTGATCTGCGGCTTAAAATCGATCACCTGACGCAGATTCTCGTAGTATTCTTCATGGGTTAAGCCTTTTTTGGCATACACTCTAACTCCTTCCTTGGCTAAAGCAGCTGCGACATCATCCTGCGTGGATAAAGGATTACAGGAACAGATGGCCACATCTGCGCCTCCGGCAATTAAGGTTCTGACGAGGACAGCAGTTTCTTTGGTGACATGAAGGGCAATTCCTATTTTTAACCCCGCCAAGGGCTTCTCTCGGGCAAAGCGTTCCCTAACCTTAAGCAGAGCACCCATCTGCCGTTCGGCCCATTCGATGTTCTTAAAACCTTGCTCGGCAAGGGAAAGGTCTTTGACGGAAAAAGGGGGAGTGTTGCTCATCATAAGGCAGCGCTCCGCAACCCTATATAAAGATTTAGCTGCTGAAGCTCTATTCTGTTATCCCGAAACTGCTCCATCTATATCCCAGGCCATCATAATCTTTGCGGATTTAAATGATTTATTTCTTCTTCCGTTTTGGGATAAAATATAAGAGTAACCTGCCCGCCAAACCGCAACATTTATATATAACTTATCATTATAATGATAACATGATTGAAGCCATCAACCCGTACAGCATGAAGATCATCATCGCCTGTCGACAGCAGGATTCCATTAGAGCTATCGCCCAGCGTATCCAAGTGAGTTATGGCTGGACCTACCAGTGGATGCAGGAGTTAGCGAGGAAGGGGGTAGTCCGCTTGACGAGAATGAAAGTGTACTTGAATGAGCAGAATAGGTTTTACCAGAAAACAATTCACTATATCCGCCAGACTTTAGGCAGCTATGTATCCTTTTACTATGAAGTCTTATCCTTGTTGGGCATCCGCTACTGCTTTATCCAAACGGATGCTGTCTATATCTGGACCAAGGGCGGCTACAATATTGCCCGTTATCGTGAGTACTATCCCATCTTTATTAAAGTGCAGCGCGAGGATAAAAAATTATTTGAATGGTACTGCAAAAAGATAGGGTTAGCTATTAACCGGGCCAAAGGCATTTTCTATAAGGTCCAATATGTTGATTCTTTACGGCCAGAGTATTACCAAGGGATGCCGGTGGAGAGCTTGGATGAAACCATCCGCTTCATGAATCAATACCCGTACAACTTTTTACCAGCATTGGAAATGATCAAGGGATTACACCAACAGATAAAACCGACAACAGAGCCAATCACAGTCGAATATCAGGAGGCGGTGACCAATGTTTGATCCCGTACAGCGCGAAAACAAGATTTTCTCCATCCTGCAGGAATTAGTGAAAGCCAATTTACGTTTTGTGATCGTCGGTGGCTATGCGGTCAGTGCCTATAAGCATCGTTTTTCCGTTGATGCTGACATCGTGCTGAAAAAAGAAGATCAGGAGCAGTTTGAAGAGCTCTTACGTAAAAATGGTCTTATGAAAACGATAGTAAAAGAGTTAGAGCATTTGTATGCCCCGGAATTTGTCCGCTATGAGACCAGGGAGGAGCCAGCAGTGAGCATTGATTTATTGATTAACGGTATCGGCTCGAGAACAACGAATACTTCTTTCAGTCTAGAGCAACTGGAAGCACATGCCCGGAAGAGAATTATTTTCGGAACAGAAAAGGAAGTAACGGCCCTGGTGCCGGACCGGGAAGTGCTTATCGCCTTAAAGATTCATTCGGGACGATTAACTGACCTTCGAGATATTGCTGCTTTATGTAAGAACATCAATCTCGACACCGTTCAGGAATTCCTAACCGTGGGTGACCAGCAAATTATCCGGCAGAATATTAAAAAACTTTTGACCTTGCTGGAGCAGAAAGGCTTCCGGGACAGTTTTAAAGGCGTATTCCGGGAAAAGAAGTATGATCTACAGCTTCCGGAAATACAAAAATTGCAAAAATTTATAGAAATCTGATAGGAAGAGATTATTTTTAAATAACTGCTCACACAACCTATTTAAACTCCCCGCAACTCCCCGGTTCAGCCGATACCACCTAATCACCACAAATACCCCTTACCCCCATGGCCACTCCCGGCGACACCATCCGTGTAACCACCAAAGACAACGATTCCATTGAAGGGCTGCTCCTGCCTGTTTCCCAGGAAGGGATGCTGCTCATCAAGCTGGATTCAGGATATAATATCGGAGTAAAACAGGACGATGTCCGCCGGATTGCCGTACTGGAAAAAGCGGAAGAAAAGAGGGCGGGAGAAAAAAAGCTTTTTCCCGGGGAGAAAGCCTCGGAAAACGGAGCCGTTCCTGCCAAAACCTCTTCTACCAAAACCATTCCCGCTAAAACCCTTCCCACCATTACCATCCTCCATACCGGCGGGACTATCGCTTCCCGCGTCGATTACCGTACGGGTGGCGTGCATACCGCGTTCAGTCCCGAAGATCTGGTGCAGATGTTTCCCGAGCTGAAAGAGCTGGCCAATATTGATTCTGAACTGATTGCCCAGATGTGGAGCGATGATTTACGGTTTGGGCATTTCTCGTCAATTGCCAAGAAGATCGAACAGCATATCAGGAAAGGGACGAGAGGCATCATCATTGGCATGGGGACGGATAATTTAGCGGTGGGAGCAGCTGCTCTTGCGTTTATCGTGGAAAAGACACCCATCCCGATTATTCTGGTAGGCGCGCAACGATCCTCCGATCGGGGAAGTAGCGACGCGGCTATGAATCTGCTCTGCACAGCAGAATTCATCGCCAAAACAGATTTTGCCGGCGTAGCGATCTGTATGCATGAATGGTCCAGCGATAAGAGCTGTGCCATCCTGCCGGCAACCAAAACCTATAAATTACACTCTTCCCGCCGCGATGCTTTTAAGGCAGTAAATGCGGAAGCCATCGCCCGAATAGATTACGAAACAAAAAAGATAGAATTTCTGCAGAAGAATTATCCGAAGCGCGGTACTGTCCCCCCGGTCTTTAAGCCTAAAATGGAAGATAAAGTGGGCTTGCTGAAAATTCACGTCAACATGTTTCCGGAGCAGTTTGAATTCTTTGCCGGCTATAAAGGACTCGTAATCGAGGGAACCGGCTTAGGCCATACTCCCGGCCAGATTCCCAATCCAGAATGTGAAATTCACCGGAAAATCTATCCGGCAATCAAAAAAGTTATTGACTCGGGCTGTGTGGTGGTGATGACCACGCAATGCTTATTCGGTGGAGTGAATATGAACGTGTATGATAAAGGCCGGGATCTGTTGAATTTAGGGGTTATTCCGGGGAAAGATATGTTAGCGAATACTGCTTTAGTCAAGCTCTCCTGGCTGCTGGCGAATTATCCTAAGAATGAGGTCAGGAATTTAATCGGCCAGAATCTGCGTGGAGAGATTAATGAACAGTTGGAGTATAAAGAGGATGTTCTGGGGTAAGGAGAGTGCAGAATGAAAGAGAGGAAAGAGGGTAATTGGTGGATTATGATAATCATCTTTCTGATCATTGCGTTAGGATTTCTCCTTATTAAATCTCTCCAGAAACCAGTCGCTGAAACCGCCGAACAACGCGTGGAACATTTACTTTCTCCTGTCCTAAACAAGAATCATTCTTCACCAACATCCCTCCAAAATGTCAGTCTCTATCAAGCCGGTTTTGTTCCAGCGGAAACCATTCAAGAGTATATGGTCGCTTTCACCAACGAAAGTAATTTTACCGATGCATATAACTTTTTAATCCAGTTTCAAGCAGGGTTAAATGGTATCAGCCTAAATAATGCTCTGGAAATTGATAAAGCCCTGGCCAAATCTTTAGTCGCTGCTGCTCAAGAGGTTAAAAGAGCCAGTGATAATGACAAAGAGGCTTGTTCTTACTTTAATGCTCTGCTCAATCCTTCTCTCCTGGTTATGGACTTAACCTTGTGGTCTGGAAAATCTGAAATTTATAAGATTTTACAGCAGTACCAAAGTATTGGAGCCCAATGTGAATTTTATTATCCACAACTCTCACATGGTATGTTCACGTACGATCTCAAAACAGCTAGAATAATACAACGCAGTGTTTTCTGCGACTATTCCGAGAATAAAAGCAAATGCTTTGGGGTCTGGAATTACTTTTGGAAATATGCTTTAGACCCGATAAATTATGGCGTGGGGTGCACTCTGACGGAGTGGATGAACCAAGGGTTTGTCTGCGGGAAAGGTCTTAATATTAAAAGAGATGCTATTCTGATGAATACTATTTTTTCTCTTGATGGTGTAGCCTTGCTGCAATTCGACGTTAAAGATGAATTTCAGAATGCTTTAGGCGCCAGCGGAAAAAGCATTATTGACAATGTTAAGCAAAAATGTGCCAAAATAAAGGAAAAGAATTCAAAATATGGTGACTTATCCTCCCTGGCCTCATCTGGGAATACACCTACTGGAGGGATGGTCACTACTGAAATTTCCACCACAAGATTAGACCGAGAACTTCAGCAGGAATATGAGAAAGCAATGTTATTCGCCTCTTTGTTTTCGGAAGCTTGTGTAGCTAATCCCGCAGAGTTGGCAGCAGATTTAGCCAACGGTGGCGGAGCCGGACAGTTTGGATTGAATAAGCCTAATGCTTGTGTGCTGACTGCGATTCAGGAACTTGGAACAAATGAATTAGAGCAGGAAAAACAGTGTATTGAGCACTTCTTGGGGCTGCGAGGGTTAGAACAAGTAACAACCTATGATGGGTTGCCGGATAATCGCTGCCTGCCATCAGCTTCAGAGGATGACTCTCAAGAACCAAGCTGTCGAGAGCGTGGAGAGACTGATGGTGAATGTGGTCAACCAGCAACTGAACAACAGAAAGAAGAAGTAGAAGAATATAGGGAAGAGTCAAAACGTAGGTTTCAGGCTACGGATGGGGTAGCAGACAATGCCGAGATAATTATATTTAAAGAAGAGGAGACAGAAAAAGTATGTGGTTCAGATACTGCCGTCGCCTGTGTGAATACAGATTTTAATATTTTATACCTCCGTGAAGATTTAATAGGTGGAGACGTTGACCCTGCTGCACCAACTGATGTCCCTTCACCATTAAGCGACGGAACTGTATATGATCGGGCAACCGCCATAGGACACGAAATAAATCATCTGAATCTGCCATTTGATAGCCACCCAGAAATATATAAAAAAGATAAAGATTTTGGGAATTTTGTACTACCCACTGGTCAACTCTCCCCAGATCAGCTAGAACCAGATGAATGCTCTGCGCAGTCTCAGAAAGTAAACACCTTTGCCGATTGCTTGGAGAATTCTCAAATGATGGATCTGCTGATAAAAGATGGGCGAAAACCAGCACCGGATCCGGTTCCTCCTGGTGATGAAAGTGGTGCTCACATTGTTCCAGCTTGCGGAGAGGTAGCAGGAACAGGTGCGGGAGGTTATTTTGGAACAAAGAAAAATTCAGCAGATGACTGCCTCATCGGTGATTTCTGCGATTTCACTCAATGGGCCAGTATATCTTCCCCAGCTACAATAAATCAAAAGTGTAAGATGGTCCAAGTAGAAAATGAAAAACAACCCTGTCCATCATTGCAATAGGGCCCTCTACAACCACATTCGCCATCCCCTGCTATAAAATCATTAAGAGCTATTCTTTTTAGGATCATACGCTTTAATTTCTCGTCGGCAATCTCTATGAGAGCCGCATAATTCGCTCATTAATTCCTGATAAAAAGGGAGTTTTTTTCCCTTCCAAAGAAAGCTAAGCGCAATACCGAACCTCCTTTCTGTCACTAATTCTTCTGCTGCTCGCCGAACAGCAGTATATTCAGCAGATTTCCGAATAAGCGCTTTTCCTCCTTCCTGATCACCTAAATACCATTGAATTTTACCTGCTCTCCAATAATCATTCTGCGTTAAAAGAGTATCCCGAAGCAGGGGAAGCTTTTCGCGAAACGTTACTTTGATCATTTCTTCAATGGTATTATTATCATTCTTGAAGCATTCTTGTGCCTTCTCTAGCTCTCCAACAGCATAATACATTCTACCAGCAATCTCAAATTGTCCTCTCATGGCATAATGCCCGGCGGCATCGCTGAGTGAAGAATTATACATTTTCCGATCATCTTTGTTACAATTCGCCAGACTAATATCTATAGAAGAAAGCTCTTGAAGCTGTACATCGATACTATGCTCATCATTTTCCTGCTGAAGACGTCGAAGAATATCCTGATGTTTCTGTTGCAGCGTAGGCATATCGCATCCATTAAAAGCTGTACGCAAAGAAGATGGGACTCCACCTCTGTAAGATAAATACTCCTGGAGATTGGGAGCTTGAATGATCAGGTGATCTATATATTCATTATATTGTCTTCGCCCTACAGGCTTCTCACAGGAGAGAAAAAGAGAAAAGCAGTAACCCAGGAAGATTTTAAAACTGGTCTGGTGAAGAAACATAACTACTTAAGGTTTTAGTGTTATTTAAATCTTACTGTGAACTGTTTCGAGAGGGAATTTCTAAGCGGTGTTGCTTCATAGAAAATTCTGAGGAGGGGAGATCAATGAACAGTTGGGGTATAAAGAGGATGTTTTGGGGTGAGCCCTAATCACTCTGTTGATAAAAATTACTCCGAAAGATGTATATTTAATGAGAGAAAAGCAAAAGTTGTAATGGGCATATAACCTATATATTACCTATGCCTTCTTCCGTAAAGCTTATAAAGGAGTGGCCCTGAGAAAGGTTGTTTTTAATAAAAAATGCAACTCGAAAAGACTATTGAAGATCGAATTGGTCTGGCGCTCTTTAGTAATTTGCCACCTCTCACTACAGAAGGGGGTAAACCTTTAGATCCTAAAGAATTTTCAGAAACTCCTGTAAATTACGTCGTGAGACCGGGTATCACTAGTGAAGGAGATTACACCCCTCGTTCTAATGTTGGGTTCTATTATGCTGGGGAGGGACAAGCGAGACATATCATTGGCCTTGGTCCCTATAGCGGTGGACGACAGGAAGTACGTTCCATTCGCAACACCGATGAACAACAGAGAGCAGTTCAGGAACTGTCGCAAAAAATGTTTAGTTACTATGTCTTAGAAGGAAAGACGAAAGAAGAAATCATTAATCTCATTGCTCAGATAGCAACAGTTGTTAAACAATATCATCCCCCGGCCAGACCATTAGTGGCAGTCGTAGAAAATGGGTACAATGGATTAGTGCAGGAATTATTACGAGATTCACGGTATGTTGCCCATCTCGATTTCGTTCGCGCTAGTAAAATTGGCGACACGATTGATGTCTGCTTATCACACTCTCGATAATTCTTCTTGATATCAGCATTTTTGCGCTTTAGATAAAAATGCAAAAGTTGGAGATACTCTTTTAAATCAGTGCTGACTTATAGCCAGGCATGCGGGGGTGGGAGAGTGGCCAAATCCGCCAGCTTGAGGGGCTGGTCCCTTAGTGGGTACGCGTGTTCGAATCACGTCCCCCGCATTCTTTTCACGTTTACTGGCGCAGTTCGCCCTGGGGTTGATAAGGGGCAAGGCCCCTTATGGCGAAGTGCTTAGTGGGTACGCGTGTTCGAATCACGTCCCCCGCATTCTTTTCACAAAGCTATTTAAACCTCCCCTTCATCACCAAACCATGAACTGGGAAATCACGCCAGAAGTTAAAACCCTGCCTAGGCTCAATAATCCTCTCCTGATCGAAGGCCTGCCGGGCATCGGCAACGTGGGCAAGATTGCGGTAGATTTCCTGCTGGAAGAGCTGAAAGCGGTGAAGTTGTACTCCTTCTTCTCCCATAAATACCCTCATTCTGTTTTTGTCAATGACCAAAATTTGGTGGAGATCCCTAAAATTGAGATGTACTATAAGAAATTCAATGGAAAGGCTCAGGGAGATAAGGGAAACCAGGGGAATAAGAATCCAGAGAATAGACGAGATTTGCTGCTGCTTACTGGCGACATCCAGCCGATTGACGAAGAAAGCTGTTACTCTTTTTGTGAAGAGGTGTTGAAGATAGCGAAGCATTTTAACTGTCGCGAGATCATCACCACGGGCGGCATCGGTCTGCAGTATGTGCCAGAAAAGCCGAAAGTGTATAGTACCAGCAATTCCGCTATCCTCTTGAAAGATTATCTGGAAACGATGCCCATCGAGAAAAAGATTTTTGGCGTGGTGGGACCGATCGTGGGTGTTTCCGGCATCTTATTAGGATTAGGAAAAAAACGGGATGTTCCCGGCGTGGCCTTATTAGCCGAGACCTTTGGCCATCCCCTATATTTGGGAGTGAAAGGGGCACAGGAAATTCTTAAAGTATTGGAGCAGAAGTTTGCCTTAGGCCTGAATCTGCAGAAGATGGGCAAAGAGATCATCCGCATCGAGCAGGAGCTGATGAAGAAGACCAAAGAGTGGGCGCATATTGCCGAGCAGGCTGGGGCTAAGGCCAGGCAGAAGGAAGCAGGGTATATTGGGTGAGAATTTTTCTGGTAGAACATTTTCTGGCATTGGTTACCCCCGTCATAACCTTTATAAAGCTTTTTGGTATCCTTTTGGATAATGTACCAAAAGAGGACTGTCGTAGATGTAGCTAGGGATATATCCCTTCATTCTGGCTCTAAAAGGGCTCAAGTCACCCTTTTCATCATCCTGGGCTTATTGTTCCTACTGGCTCTGGTGTTAGTGATCGTCTTCCGTAAGGAAGTTATCACCATTAAGCCGGAAGAGCTGTTGCCTACAAAAAAGGGCAAAATTGAAACTTTTATCAGCAACTGTATCGCTGACGCCGGCAGAGAGGCCCTGACGAAACTAGGCTTGCAAGGTGGTTACGTTGTTGTCCCTGCTGAAATTGCTAATGACGGCAGCCAGCATCTGAAGACTTCTCCGATCACGGTGATACCATACTGGGCTTATGGACCCACAACGAATATTCCGCCGCTCGAGCAGATTAAAATGCAGATTGATGATTATATTGAGCAGCACGTCCGTCCCTGCTTACTGAACACGGAATCTTTCCAGCGGGAATTTACTATGGTGGAGAAGAGTGCCATTGAAGCGGAGACGCAGATTACTGATGCCAAGGTCATTTTCAATGTCCATTGGGATATCGAAATCCGGGACCAGGCCGGTGAGATCATCACTGAACTGATTGATCACACTGCTGACTCTCCGATCAAGCTGAAACGGGTGTATGAAACCGCTCAACGTATTGTTGAAGTGGAGATGCAAACCATGAAACTGGAAGATATCACCCAGGATCTGATTGCGCTGGAGCATCCGAAGGTGCCGCTGGCGGGATTTGAAGTCAGCTGTGGAGAGAAAGAGTGGCCGATAAGCAAGGTCAAGGAAACTATACAGGATCTGCTGCGGGTAAATGTGCGGGAATTAAAAGTGCCGGGAACAGATTTTGTGGAATTTCCCGACACTTTGCCCTATTATCAGCACCATTATCTCCTTGATCTCGGCGAAGATTTCCAGCAGCCGGAAGTGGCCGTAGAATTTGCCTATGAAAATAATTATCCTTTTGCTTTTGACGTATTGCCGCGAAGCGGAAGCCTGCTTAAAAGCAACCAGCTGAGCGGAGGAAATGAACTGCTTTCCCTACTTTGCCTGCAATCCTGGAAATTTGTCTATGATGTAACCTATCCCGTAAAAGTAACTGTGCGTGACGAGACTGCCGATTACACCTTTACCATCGCTTTCACCGTTCATTTAAGGCGGAACATACCTGACCGCAGCGACACGGCGTTGTTCCGCAAGGCAATTTTCTTTGATGAGGTGAGCGATGAAGAGTTCTGCCAGAACGCCCGCATTCCGATGACCGTGCTTACCTATGAATTAGTAGAGGAAGAGAAAAGCGGGGTTTATACCCGTGACCCGCTTGACGACGTCCAGCTCAGTTTTACCTGCCTGCGTTACACCTGTCCCGCGGGAAAAACAAAGTACGACTTCGCGGCGTTTGGTGATGCCGCTGCCTCTTCCGCAAATTTCCCATATTGTGTCGGAGGTATCCTGCGCGGAAAAAAAGAAGGGTATAAAGAGGTCTGGGAACGGCTGGTAACGCAACCGGGAAAAATGACGGAATTGAACCTGATTCCGCTTCATCGTCTTTCCGCCGGACAGATAAAAGTGGTCAAGCATGAATTACAGGAGCAGCCCTTCCCGTCAGTAGGGCCGGCCCAGGGACTTAAGAAGTCGGAAGTGGCTGTCATATCCCTGAAGAATTATAAGGTTAATCAGGCCGAACACCTGCCTCAGCCCTTCCACGAAGTTACGATCGTGCGCTCGGCTCAGCTTGACCAGAAAACAGCTGAGGGGCAGAAAGTGGATTTCCTAGCCCAAGCCGATTTTACCTATACGCTGGAGATAAAAGTGTTTGATGACGAGAATTTTGTGGCTGGTTATACGGGAAACTGGACCGTCAACTGGGAGCAGTTGAAGAAAGTTAACGAGATAGTTTTTCATACCGTAACCACAGAGAAAGCCAGTGAGGAAGACGTGTTGGAGCTGCTGCTGGGTTTAGAAGAATGGAGTGCATTTGTGCCTATGCCGGAGATGAAGAGTTAGGAACGGTTAAGAAGTCAAGAGGAGTTAAGCTAGAACCAGAATTGGACCAGGACTGGATCAGGATTGGACATGGAAAGTAAACAAAGATTTAAACAAAGAGTAACGATGAAGGTGCTGATAGGCCTGTTCTTCATCTTCCTCGTCTTTACCCTGCCATTGGCTAGTGCTCTGCAGATTTCCGACGTTCGGGCAGAAGGGATCACTGATAAAAGCGCCACGATCAAATGGGAAACGGATGAGCCGACCGACAGTTTTGTGCATTATGGTGTGGATAAAGAAGCTTTAGTCACGGTTGGCGATGCTAATCCGGTTACCAGCCACCAATTCCAGCTTACACCTCTAACACCGTCAACAACCTATCAATATAAAGTGGAAAGCAACAGTGTCACTGATGATAATTTAGGGGATCTGTATTCGTTTACTACTTTGGAGCCCGATACCGTAGCCCCCCCGTTGATCGTTACTGCTCCGGCCAGGGTACAAGGAAATACTGTTGACCTTACCGGTACCACGGAAGCCAACTCTAAAGTTCGCCTGCTGCTCAACAATAATGCAGCGGGAAGTACGACCACCAGCACCGGCAATTTTACCTTTACGGCAGTCCTGCTTCAGAAGGATCAAGAGAATGTCCTGCTGGTGGAGGCAGAAGATCCGGCGGGGAATGTTGCCTCCTTTTCCGGCACTATCGTCTCGGACACCAAGAAACCAGTCATCCAGCTGGAAAAGCTGCCAGAACTGGTAGAAAAAAATTCAGTGGAAGTGAAAGGAACGATCTCTGAGCCGGCAAAATTTCAGATTTTAGTGGGCAACAGCTCTGCGGCCCAGGGCGAGGGACAAAATTTTTCTCAGTCCATCTCGCTGGAAGAAGGGTTAAATACGGTTGTCGTCATGGCCACGGATCTGGCCGGCTGGGAAAACAGCGTGGAAACCACCGTGGCTTCGGATACTCAACCACCGACCGTTACTGCGAAAGTAGAACGGGGAACCGAATATTATGAAGGCCGGGCAGAAAGCACCATCCATGGCAGCACGGAAGCAGGGGCAACCGCTTTCCTTTACGTTTACCGCCCGCTGGGCTATGAATTCCAGCCGGATTTCAAGAAAGCGCGAGCCAAGACGACGGCCAATGAACAGGGTGAATTCACTTTTGATGACGTGGACTTTGCTGTTTCTATTCTTGATCAGCCGTTAGAAAATTTAGCGCCGCGAGAAGTGCCTTCGGGGTTAAAACAATACACTATTTTCCCCATCCAGGAAGTGACTCAGCAGCAGCAATTTACCTACTATGTGTTCATCATCGTGGAAGATAAGACTGGAAAGAGCAGCTCCTGGCAAACGACGGTGAACGTGCATACCTGCTTCTCCCAGAATTTAGATTTCAGCATCGAATCCCTACCTAAGTTCCAGGCACCGTTACGGTTAGTTCCGCAATTGATGGATGATGGGAGACAGGAAATCCAGGCGGTATTTCAGCTCAATTATTTAGGGAGTGCCGTTCCTAAACGAGCGGGCGAGGCCGTGGTGGAGCCGGCCGTAAAAGTTACCAGCATCCAGTTTGAGCCGGCCTGTACGACCGGCATGGCTAAGGATGATAAATTTAGTCTGGGCTGTAAGATCTTTCCTTCGCAGCACCAGAATCAGGCGAAGAGCAATGATGGCACCACGGCTTATGTCGCCTGGAAATTACGCCCTACAAAAGAGCTCAGCCAGCGCGATGATGATTTCTGGAATGATTTTAAGAAGCGGCAGCTGCTCTTCCCGCTGAAAATCAAGGTCTTTTACCAGGAGCGGGAAGGCGAAAATAAGTATGGACCGGGAAAATTTCAGACCAGCTGTTATGATCTAGGGTATTTTGTGGACATTCCTATCGACAGCAAGGAACTCCTTCCGGATTTTCTGGCGGATGAAGGGGTGGAGTTTCTGGACGAGTCCGTGAAGAAATTAACCACCGCCCGGGAATTCCTAGAGAAAGGGTTTTTTATTGCCGGCCTGGGCTGCATGGGTTCCTTCCTGGGAAAGACCGCGGGACGATGGATTCGCGTCTGGACCACCAATGTGGAGCGCTACACCAGCTGGCTTAAGATACCGGAGAAGGATCGTAAAGAAGAACAAGGCTGCAAGAGCCCCAGTGATTATTACTTACAGGAAGAGATTGAGCATTGGCAGAAATTGTTTAATGATGGAGTCACGAACATTCCGGAAACAGTAACGCCAGTATTAAATGATCCGGCAAAATTGAAAGCGATTACGCTCGAAGAGCGTTGTCCCAAGACCGCCTCGGCCTGGAAATTTGAAGCCTTGATGGACCAGGCCTACAAGTGGAGCTGTGACCGCGCTTTCTGCCGGGCGGTGCCCGCGGCCTGGACCGCAGAGAAAGAAACGGATAAAATCTCCGCTGCGATCCTGAAACAGCAGCAATGTGCCGTAACCGGCCGGGGTGTGCCTTTAATTCGCCGGGAGAATTGTAAAGAACTGATCAAAGCTAATCCGGTTCATTTGCCGGCGGCAGTGGCTTCCGATCAAGTCAGCGTCTGCTGGCAGACCGTGGATGGCGTACTGTACATGTTTGATGAAGGTAAACAGAATCAAGCAGCAGCAAAGAAAGGAATCTTTGAATTGACGCCAGTCGGCGCCTTGCTGGGCGACATCAAAGTGCCGAGTGTTTCCCTGAAGGTTTATCGCCCGGAAGGCGCACAGGATTTCATGGTGGGGCGGAAAGAAAGCTGCAAAGATGTCTGTGATGATTCCCGCAAGCCCGGATTTATAGCCGATGCCGGTGGTACGAATGGTGCATCAGGATCAAATGGTCTCGGAGATGAAAAAGGGTGTTATACTGAACGAACAGAAGGGGAAACCGTTAACTTATATGCTCAAGACGGAACAACGTTGTTAGGGAAAAGTGAAGGCGATCAAAGGTATCGTTACACCGCCGGCTATACTGACGATTGCTTTGTCGTGCCGGGAGCGAGAGCAGAGCCCGTCATTAAACAATGTGTTTGTGTGCAAAAAGAGGGAAAACTGCAGGAGTATAAAGGGGTGCGGGAAGCAAATAAAAAAGAAGAAAAAGATGGAAAAGTGACTGAAGAGGAATGGTTTTATCATCAGGAACGGGTATTCCTGGAGTCGGGAAAAACTAAAGGGACCTATTACCCCGACCTTCGCTATTACTCTGCCCGGGATCAATCCAGCGCCTTTGGCCAGAATCATTTATTAGATATTATCCTTCCAACGGAAGAGAAGAAAATTCCGGAAATCAATCCCCATTCTCAATTTGTCGGCGCGGTACAGACGGTCTGCTTATCTTCAATATTAAAAAATGTCCGGATGCTGGAAAGTATCATGACGGGCATGCGCAATTGTCTGGTGGAAGCAAAAAAGACCGGGCTGCAGGATGCCGGGATGTGTAAGACGCTGTTCACGCAACATGTCTGTGGCCTGTTCTATAAACTTATTGCCTACCTGGCCAGCGGCTGTAATCCCGACAACTTTGATGATTACCGGAAGGAAGGGATGTTTGGTGATGCCGGGGTTATCGTTTCCGAAGGCCTTGGTGCGCTGCCCAAGGCGATGGAAAGTTCCGTGAAGGATCTAAAAGAAGATTACGGTAATGCTCAACTCAATCAGTTCTTTAAGGCCGGAGCGCAGGGCTTTGCCCAGTCTATCTGCTTAGCGGCGTTTGGCATTGAATTTCCGTTGTTCAGCAAGGAATTCCTGCTTGATGCTGCCTATTCCGTACCGATGAAGACCAGCGTTGTTCTGGCACCCAAAGAGCGGGAACTTAGCACCTATAACCCCGCTAAGCAGACTGCCGTCTTCAATTATAACCTCGGCGGGCTGATCCTGCCGGGCTGCCGGATCAGGAACTGGCGCGTTTCATTAAAATGTATCGGGCCGGAAGATTTGGACTATCCCGGCATTGATCCCAGCTGTAACGGACAGAAATGCGACTGTTTAAATGCTCCGAGCGCCAACTCGCCCTTAGAGGGAGAGAAAACAAAATTACTGAAATCGGAATTCAACCTGAAATCGGGCGAGATGTTCAGCATTCCGTTGGAGGCACCCCTGCCCCTGGATTCCCATTATCGTTATGACCATGTTCTGGTGGAGCTGTTCCTGGATCCGTCGGAAAAAGGCAACGAGGATAAATGTTTTGATGAGGGCTACTTTGTGAATGGGCGGGGCGTGTTCTATGAGCCTTTGATTGACACCTCCCCGCCGGTAGAATTTGCCTGTCGGGCGGATCTACTGACCGGAAGATACGTCTGCCCGGAGCTCGCTTCCGTCTTAGGCTTTGGCGGGGCGCAGTTTGAAGAGCCCTACGTCCAGTGCTGGAGCAGAAAGTTAAGCAGTTGGGTCGATTGCACCAGCCCTAACCTGTTTGTTAAGAATGATGAGATTAAATTAAGGTTGCATCTTAATTTAGATGAGCAAGGAAAATGCCTGAAGCGCACGGTGCAGCCGCCCGTACCGGGAATTCCCGCGGAAGCGCCGGTGCGGCAATTGCCGGCTAATGTGCCCGGCCCATTGACCTTGGAAGAAAACCTGGGAACGGTAAATGAAGCGATGTTTGGCGGCGGGATTAATACGCTGGCGATCAAGCCCGGCAGCAATCCCGGCTGTGGACTTAGTTATCCTGGTTCTGCGTTTGGAGGAACGGGGAGCGGTGAATTCCAGTTCCAGTTTGTTGTTTCCCTACCGGCCACGACCGGAACCGTGACAGGAATGGTGGAACTAGTAATTCCTTCCAATGCCGTGATTGAAACCACGGGATATACTGTGACCACTGACCGTAAGCTAGCCAAAAGCACCACTCCTCAAATCACTACCCATCCTGTTGCTGACATTAACAGCGTCATCTTTAATCTTGGCGGATTCAGGATCAACAATGTTCTGGGGACGATTGATCCCGCTTCACCGGGACCAAGCCAGTTCTGCACTTACCACCTCCTTGCCGGGGCGCAGGCGGTTCAGTCGGTGAATATGCGGAATCTTCAGGTGACGTACGAATTGCTGGAGCGCGATGAAGGCGGCGGCTGCGCCTTAGCGAAAATGCCGGTCCAATCGCCGAAGCCGCGGCATACCCAGCAGGTCAAGATCCAGCAGCAGGAGATTGAACTTATTGGCTTGCACGAGAATTTTAAGAATGGGAATTATGAATCAGTGCAGGTGGCCGCTACGAATATTATCAATCAAAAGCAAGGAGATCTGAATAATGCGCTGGCAATTTATTATTGGGTAGCCAGTTTAGTGATGAAAGGGCAAGGTGTTGAACCGTATAAGACGGAAATCACGAATCTGCTGAAGCTGTTCTTTTCCCGGAATTGGGCCGGAGAGCAGGTGCCGCCTTATAGCTCGGAATTAAAACAATCTGCAGAATACACAAAGATCTGTGTTTATTTAGGTGAAATTGCGGGAAAAGCAAATTATAATGTTCCACCAGCAGAAAAATGTTCCTCATAAACCTAATCAAAGTAACCCACCATCTCGTCAAAAACCCATGAACCTCCGCGCCTCGGTCATGCTGGAACTGCTGATTTTCCTGATTACGGTAGTCCTCACCAGCGTCATGGTCTTGTTTTTAGTGCAGAGCGGGGTGATTGCCGTGCAAGCTGATGGCCCGGACGAAAGGACGGAAGTGCCCCTTCTGGATACCGAATTCATTCCCATCGGTAGGGAAGGTACGCTCACTATCAAAGAATTCCAGTTTTGTGATTTGGTCAATGCCCAATACCAATGCCGGCAGGAGAAAACTAATTTTTTGCTGGGGGAAGAAGTTCATTTTCGTTTTGTAGTGGAAAGCACGCCCGCAAATGGAGAGATCATGCTGGTGGAGAATTACCGCCTGCTTGACCCGGCCGGGAAAGTTATTTTAGACGTGGATGAGAAAAATAATTTTTACTTTAACCAGCTCAGCAGCAGGAAGGCCGAGCAGGTAACTTTTAAAGATTACTTTATTGCCGGGTTTGAGTTAGCGGAGGGCGAATACACGCTGGAGTTGTGGCTGGAGAATCCTTTGATTGGGAAGAAGGTGAAAGTGGTTAAGGGAGTGGGGATCTGGTCTTACACGAGGTAACTCATGAAAGAAAGGGAACTTAGGTTTGTGTTGCAGGAAGGGGAAGGTCTAAACGTTGAATTTAAAGAGAGCCCCAAGCATCTTGAGGAAGAGATGGTTGCTCTTCTAAAGCCGTTGACTCCTAAGACTATCGGAACTGTCGCGGTGAGAAGAAATCCACTCCTGGCGGAGCTGCTGCACCGGATTAAATATGTAGAAAAGATGGGCACTGGTTTTCAACGCATGAAAGAGGCCTGTGCCGCTGCCAAGGTTACGCTCCGGGTGGAAGCCGATGGTTATTTCCTGATTCGATTTATTCCTCAGTCGGAAAAGACGGCGGAGAAAA
>JBBSWG010000050.1:0-3286 GCA_038046425.1 Nanobdellota archaeon | reverse complement strand
TCTCGCCGTTCAGCCGACATGTCAATTTCAAATGGATCTCTTTTCATGTTCTTAGCCAAGAGCAGGATTCATATAAGCTTACGCTGTAGCTTGGGAAACAACTGGAACTTCTTCAACGCCGGTTGCCGGTCCCCTCTCCACGCCAGAGAATTTTGCTTCGCAAAATTCTCCCATTCCCAACTAGTGTGTTCGTACATACTGCATAATTTCCGTGAATAAGGGCGTGGCATAATCGCCACCCGTGACGCTATAGGGAAACCGCGGGATGGTGCGTTGATCATCGGCAGCAAAAAGAACACCGACTAACCGCTGTATTGTTGGCTCGTACCCAATGAAGCTGATGCTGGCTTTCCCCGTTCCGGTTTTACCCCTGATTTTTAAACCGGGAACATCAGCTTTCCTTCCCGTCCCTTCTTCCACCACCGCCCGTAAGGCCTGATCAACATCTCGGGCGACGCGGGGAGAAAGAGTCTGCTCATCATGCCAAAAATTCTCCCAAACAAAATTTTCTGTCTGGATTTTCGTTATGGCTCTAGTGCTGAAACTCCCGTCCCCGAAGCGATAACTTTCTCCCCCCTGGTAAAATAAGCTATAGGCGGACGCTAAGTCCAACAGGGAAAGTTCTTTTGGTCCCAGGGAATAGCCCAGGTAGAAATCACAGAAGTCGAAGCCAAACCGGCGTAAATTGGTGACCAGGTAATCTTTTCCCTTCTCTTGAAGCAGATCATTGGTCAGCGAGGCAAAAACAACGTTCCTGCTTTCCGCCAGGGCTTGTTGTAAGGTTATCTCCACATAACTATATTTTCCGCGAAAATTTCCCGGTGACCATTCCCGGCCATTTTCTAATTTAAATGTTCGGGGCGCATCGAGGTACGTTGACTGCAAAGTCTTGCCATCGCTTAAGGCTGCTGCTAAAATGAACGGTTTGAAGGCCGAGCCGGGAGAAGCATAGGTCAAAGCTGCCCGATTCAGAAAATCGTTGTTCGCGACGCCTAAACCTCCGACGACTGCTTCCAGCGTGGCCGTGGCAAGGTTCACGACGATTACGGCGCCATTCACTTTTTCTCTCTGTTTCTCCTCAAATTGGGCTCGAACTTTTTCCAGCTGCACCTGAAAGCGTTCCCGCACAAACTGCTGCAAGGCCGGATCAAGCTCAGTATAGATTTTATATTCCTGGCTCGCTTTCAGCTGAAATTTCTGATGGAGCTGCTCGACCCGGGCCAGAACCAGATCGGTAAATTCGCAGTGGTCAAATCCTTTCCCATAGCATTTCCTATTCTCTTCAAACGTAATCTTATAGTCGTTGAAATAGCGCAAAGCAGCATAATATTCCTCCTCAGCAACAATTTTTTTCCCGGTCAGCTTTTCCATGTCCCGCACACCATTCAGAATAATCCGGCAGCGTTCCATCAGCTCTTCATAATGCCCCACCCGTTCCATCTTCCGCTGGTATAATCCGTCGGGCGTCAGGTGCTGAAAATCACGATAGGCTTTGGTGGCAAAATTGCTTTTTCGCAAGGTGGCAGCAAGGGCGATAGATTCCGCGATATTGAGATCTTTTGCCGGCCGGTGAAAATAGTATTGGCTGGCCGCTTCCACCCCAAAAATCGGCCGGTTTAACGTATCCGCATGGCCAAAAGGGGCCAGATTAAGGTAATGAGTGAGAATCTCCCGTTTAGTATATCGTTGTTCTATTTCCGCCGCTAAGGTCCACTCTTTTACTTTATTGTACCAGGGACCTTTTTCATCGGGCAGGAGAAAATCAGCTAACTGGATAGTGATGGTGCTGGCTCCCCGCAGTTTTTTATCGGTGAAAAGGTGTTCTCCTACTGCTTTGGCTGCCGCTACCACGTTCCAGCCATAGTGCTGCTCAAACAGATGATCTTCCGCGGCCTGCAGCGCCAGAAACATGGCGGGAGAGATCTCTTCCGCGCTTACTTTCCTAGCCAGGTTCTGTTCGCTGTACAGCAAATCATTGTTTTTATCGTAGATGCTCAGGTTGAAAGAACTTTTCCGAGCTTGCTGATAGGCCTGCTGGACCGTTTTCTCCAGCGGCGGTAGGGAAAGTTTTTCAATTCCCGCGGCTAGAGGCTTGGCTAAAAAAGAAACTTCCTGCTGGCGATCGACCTGGAGAGCAACACGACCCAGGGAGCGCTGCAGCACACCGGAAGAATTTTCCAGATAGAGGCCAGCGGCTAAGGCTCCGGCAGATAAAACGCCGTACGTAATAGCTCTTTTGACGATTTTTCCCAGTCCCATGCCCCTGGTTGAAGAAGAGTGATATAAAAGAAGGAGTTGTAGTGGGGGAGACAAAGGGAAAACTTAAAAGGTTACCGCAAGCCTGGTCTAAGACCGCCCCGCCGCACTTATTTTAATAGTTATTTCCTCAGTTTAAAAATTCTCTTCTGTTTATCATGTTCAGTAGTTTATACCCCCTGCTTCCGACATAATTCTTTCCTCTCCCGCTCCCTCCCGCTTTCTTCTTCCTCTTTATAAATCTTTTGCTATTTTTTAGTGATTACTTATTTAGGAGAAGATGAGCTTCTGCTGTTACGCAGCCTGTACGTCTACTCTTCCGCTTACGGCGGGAACTACTTGGGCAGCAGCGGCTCGTTTTTGCGGGTGGCTCCGTAAGGCAAAGATGCGGCCGCGCCAAAAATTGAGAATTTTTCTGTGCAAAATTCTCCAGGTTAGGATTTAATCACCACCCGCTGCCGGACGGTATTCACGATCGAACTGAGGAGAGGTTCCTGGGCCGATAATTCCTGCTGAAATTTTTTCTGGGTATAAATCAGCGGGCTGATGGTTCTGCCCACGACGGCAGAAATCTCCCGACAGTTCCGGCTAATGAGTTTGGGCTTAGCGGTGACAAATAATATATCTATATCACTCTCCTTGGTAAAATTCCCCAGGGCAAAAGAACCAAAAAGATAAATCCGCTGGCTGGAGCTCAAAACCAGCTTATTATTGAGCAATAAAGTTATAACTGTCTTTAATTCCACGGAGCGTTCCAGCGCTTTCTCGAGATGAAATTCCTCCAATAGTCCTACCAGAAGGTCACTAGCTCTATCCTGCTGTAAAGAATATTGGACTTCTTTACCAACTTTTCTCTTCATAATAAACCCGGTCTGATGCAATTTCTTTAAGATGCTGAAAGCTAAGGAGGGATTCATCGTAAGCCGTTTGGCAATATGGCGCAGGTAATCCTCTCTTTCGGCATAAATCTCAAACAGAACTTCTAGACGTGGCCTGCTCAAAGGCAGGAGCTGGAGAAAGTTCATAGTAA
>JBBSWG010000049.1:0-3835 GCA_038046425.1 Nanobdellota archaeon | reverse complement strand
AATTGTACTTACACCTCAATAATCTTCCCGGTCTTACCTACATTGATACATCTGGTCTTGCCGATCATCTCTTCAATGCCATGAGTTTCATGCACATGCCCACAGATATGCAGATCGGGCCGGAATTCTTCCACGGCTTTTCGGACCCCTTTACTGCCCCACTTGGGATGATGTAAGCCCAAAATGCTTTCACTGGGCTGGACATGGGTGACCATGACTTTTCGCTGGCAATGTTTAACCTGCTCATGAGCTTGCTTGAGGGTGTTAAAAAACTCGTCTTCCGTCAGGGTATGATGACTGATATCCGCATAGCCACAGCCAAAGATGCCTATATCTCCGCTTCCATCTCTTTTAACCAGCGAGTAGCCGTGCAGATTCTTCGCCCCATACTTCTGCACCATAAAGTTGATGTGGGCCATGCCTTCATGATTACCGGGAATGACCGCCACTTCCAGGCCTTTCTCGACGAACGGTTTGACTAAACCATCGGTCCAGCCGTCTAAGGTAAAGATGTCTCCCGCCAGGATAACCAAATCTACCTTTTCCTTAGCGCCTTTCTCGGCCATCTTCTGCATGAAGCGCTGATCGCTATGGACATCGCTGACGGCGAGGATTTTCATTAATGGCTTAAAGGCTGGCTACTATATAAATGTTGTGGTTTATTATTTAAGGGGGGTGAAAATAACGTAATGGGGAATGGTGGTGGTGGGCAGGAAGATGATTATTTTTGCTTGAGCTTTATTTCACTGATTGTAGATACTTCCTGATCTCTTTTTCAAATCCGGCGAAATCTTCTATTTCCTCAGAAAGAGTGCGGTACACTCGCTGATCATCAACTTCTGTATAGCGATGGACGAGAATGTTACGGAAGCCTTTCATCTCTTTCAACGTTGCGGCTAATTTCGAAGAGATAATTTTCTTTTTGTCCAAAATATTGATGAGATCATCCTCGCTTTTGGGCAGGCCCAGCTGCTGGTGGGAAACAATCATAGAGATAATGCTAATCACGGCTTCTATTGCTAATTCCACCGTCTTCTCGCAGGCTCGCCGCACTTGCTGATTTTCCAAATACTCTTCCTCTTCTCCAGGAATATATTGCTCTAACTCTTCCCGATACTGGTTGATTTCATCGAGTTTAGCAAGAATTCTTGTTTTAAGTTCCATTATTGGCCTCCAGTACCGCAAAATATTCCCGCTGATGTTTCTCAAAAAAATCATACTCCTGGATAACTTTCAAGTATTCATCAAACATAAACTGGAAATCCTGGTAATAGAGCACTTTCCCGCTGAGAACTTCCTTTTGCACGGCCACGGGCAAGTCCTGGAAGATCTGAACATCGACTTTTTCCGGCAGTGTCCCTAACATTTTCTTTCGGAACTGAAAACGCTCTTCCGGTGTTCCCTGGTAATAGACTGCTACATCGACATCTGATAAGGCATTGGCTCGGCCGGCAGCGACACTGCCAAAGACCACGATGAATTGGATGCGCTTGCCGGCATCGAGCTGTAGCAGTTCCTGCTTGAGGTGTTTTGATTGCATTAGTAAGAACAAGAAGGAGGGATATATAAATGTTGTTGGGATGAGATGCTGTCTATTTAACGAATGAATGATGGCCGGCCGGGTACGTGAGCGAGCCAGAGGCGAGCTCTGGCAGGTCGGGGCTCGCCGCCGCCAGCTTTTTTTTCACAGCATAATCGTGGTCTTACTCTAAGGCGGTGGAGAGACGAACGATGCTCCGTAACTACCCCTGCTCGCCCCGCCTCTTGGCCTAGGCGGCGTTGTTCGTCCCAGCACTCACCATTTTAGCAATATTCAAAACCGCAAAAGTTAACTTAAAACCTATTCCTTTTAAAAATAGTTCCCTAACCCACTTCTCCTACTCAAACTCTATCCGTTTTATCCCTCTCAGCTTCTTCACGCGATACACGAGTTCCTGTAAATACTTTAAATCTTTGGGAATGATCAGGAATGAGCACGTAGCTATGCCCGAACCAAGCAGCTTGGCTTTAGCTTCCTGCACTTCAAATCCCGCTTGGGCAATAGTATGCAAAGCATCAGCAAGTAACCCGCTCCGCTCTTCCGCAGTAAGCGTAAAGCGGATCTTCTGGTTAAACGTGTTTTTCCAGCGTACGTTCTGCACTCGTTCCTGCTCTTTCTCTACGGCGCGACAGTCCTGCCGATGGACGGAAATCACCCGGCGTTTAGTGGGAATACCGGCAATCGCTTCCCCGGGCAAGGGCGAGCAGCATTGAGCTAACGTACAAAGAGCGGTTGGCGTTTCCAACGCCTCGACCAGTACACCCTGCTCTTCCGCCGAGACGATCTTCAGCTGTCGGTAATGCAGCGGGGCCAGCTTTTCGTGCTCTTTCAGAGTCTTGCGGATTTTCTGCCTGGATTTAGCGGATTTCACGATTTTCAGCCAGCTGCGCCGGGGACGCTGGTTCTTGTTAGTCATGATCTCCACCACGTCTCCCGCAGCAAGCGCATGGTCTAACGCTACAAACTTGCCGTTTACTTTTCCCCCCACCGCCTGATTGCCCACTTGCTCATGCACACTATAGGCAAAATCAAGGATAGTAGCTCCCAGGGGAAGTTCCTTGACCTCGCCTTTCGGTGTGTAACAATAAATCTCATCGCCAAATAAATCTATCTTGGCTGCTTCTAAAAATTCGCTGCTCTCGAGCTCTTTCTGCAATTTCAGGACTTCCCGCAGCCAGGCCACTTTCTTTTCAAACAATTCTTCCGACTTTATCCCTTTATAGCGCCAATGGGCAGCAATGCCTTCCTCAGCAAACTCGTCCATTTCAGGGGTGCGGATCTGCACTTCCAGGACCTTGCCATTGGCCAGCCGCACGCCCGTATGGATGGAGCGGTAGAGATTAGGTTTAGGGTTGGCAATGTAATCTTTCAAGCGGCCTTCGACCGGCATAAAATTCTCATGCAGCAATCCCAACACCAGATAACAATCTTTTTCATCCGCCACAATGATCCGCAGGCCCAACAGGTCATACTGCTGCCGGAGGTTTACCCCCCGTTGGGTCATTTTCTTGTAGATGCTGTAAAAATGTTTTGGCCGGCCCTTGATGTTAAGGAGCGAGACTGTATGGTGGCAGAGCTTTTGGATGAGGTGGATTGCTTCGGTAACCGCTCGTTCCCGCTCTTCCCGTGATTCAGCGAAGAAATTGGCAATTTCCCGATACTTTTGCGGCTGAAGAACTTTAAAAGCTAAATCTTCCAATTCTACTCTCATCCGTTCGGCTCCCAGGCGGGAAGCTAAAGGAGCGTACACTTCCAGCGCTTCCCGGGCAATGCGTTTCTGTTCAGCGGGAGGCAGGGCTTCAATGGTACGTACGTTATCAATCTTTGTTGCCAGTTTGACCAGGATGATGCGGATATCTTTCAGGGTAGCGAGGAAGATCTTTCTGAGCGCTTCCGCTTCCAGCTGCTTATTTTTGGATTTAATCGTCTTGATTTCCTCTCCACCGAGAACGAGCAGCCAGACTTCCTCACCGAACTGCAGCCGGATTTTTTCCTTGAGGTAGAAGAGGCCATGCAGCAGGCCCGCTATAATCGTCTCGGGATCAGCATTATTTTCCACGAGCAGCAGGCCAACACGCAGGTTATGCTCGAAGCAGGATTCGTTGTTGAGGCGTAATTTTGAGGTAAGTTCTTGGTGAGCGAGCGTAAGAGCAGCTTGGAATCGTTGTTCATTCTGTTCGGAGTAACCCTGCTGCCGGCAGAGGGAAAGGAATTGAGCCGTGTCCATCGGGCTGAAGGAAAAGTAATATGTTTTTAAAGAAGATGGTTTTATGTAATTGTTGAGCTTTCGGAAGC
>JBBSWG010000048.1:0-1739 GCA_038046425.1 Nanobdellota archaeon | reverse complement strand
ATCCTGGAAGTGCTGCAAGAGCACGCCGATTACACCACGCGGCAGATCGCCAAGAAAACCTTGTTGCCTGCTACCACCATCCATAATCGCATCCAAAAGCTGAAAGCAGCGGGGATCATCCGCAAGTACACGGTTAAGCTGGACTGGAGCAAATTAGGGAAGAATCTGGTGGTTTATGTGCTGATCTCGGCCAACCTGCCGCTGCTCAAACAGAAAAAGAAGACGCAATATGATCTGGCGAAAGAGTTAAGGAGCTTTTCCGCCGTGGAGCGGGTAGATATTGTTTCCGGCGGGACGGACTTAGTGGCGATTGTCCGGGTCAAGGATGTGGAAGAGTTTGATAAATTCCTGTTAGGCAAGCTGCAGCTGGTGGAAGGGATTGACAAGACCCAGAGTTTGATGGTGATACATAAAGGGTAAAACCCTTTTTCTTGAAGATCTCCCGTAACCAAAGAAGCAAGAATGCTCCCGTAATCTTTATAAATAAACCACTTAACTGAAGGAAGATACCGATGAGTTGAACTAACGAGGTAGCAGTTTCTCATTGTTACCTGATAAAATCTGTGAGGTTGATGACTATGGCCGATGACGCAAAAATATTGGAAGCGATCGAGATAGCGAGAAGCACCGGCAAAATCCGTAAAGGTGCTAACGAAACGACTAAAGCCATTGAAAAAGGACAGGCCAAGCTGGTTGTTTATGCTGACGATGTCAGCCCCAAAGAAGTAGTCATGCACCTGCCTTTGCTCTGCCAGGACAAGAACGTGCCCTGTCGAAGCGTGGCCAGGAAGGAAGATCTGGGGGCAGCCGCGGGTTTAGCGGTACCGACAGCAGCGGTGGCCATAGTCAAGGAAGGCGACGCTAAAGCAGCAATCGAAGAAATTGCCCGGAGATGATCATGGCGGAAAAACCAACGGCGGAGAGAACCGAACGCACCGAGCGAGCTGAGAAAAAAGCCTCCTTCCGCAAGGAAGAGGAAGTAAAGAGCGAAGGTGAAGTTCGCTTCTTTGAAGGCATTCCAGCGGAAGTGAAAGGAATAATCGATCGAGCCGGTATGCGTGGCGAACTCACCCAGATCATGTGCCAGATCCTTGACGGCCGGGATAAAGACAAGACCCTGCGCCGCAACGTGAAAGGGCCGATTCGTATCGGCGATATCCTGATGCTGCTGGAGACCGAGATTGAAGCCCAGCGCGTCGGCGGCGGCACCAGAAAAGTTGGTGGAGGAAAGCGATGAGCCTGATAAACACCAGGAGTACGATAATTATGACGCAAACTCTCAGTGAGATCACCAAGGGTGAGCAGTAAATGCCCCGCTGTACTTTTTGCGGCCGGGATATTGAAAAAGGCACGGGAAAGATGTTAATCCGTAACAGCGGCAAAATTGATTATCTCTGCTCCCGGAAATGCGACAAGAATATGAATAAGCTGCAGCGTTCGCCATTAAAAGTACGCTGGACAGCTCATCACCGCCGTGATCGGGGGAAGAGTGTCAGTGCGCGGGGAAAATAAAAATTTCCTGCAAAATTTTCCTGCGGAAAAATTTTGAGCGTGGGGAAGATTGAGAAAGATTGAGGAAGAGTGAGGACAATAGGGAGAAAAGAAGAAAGGATGAGGAGAATATTTTTGGTCTGGGGAATGGAGTCCAGCAAAGGGTGTGAATACTCATGAAAGAGCGTACTTTAGTGGTGTTGAAGCCCGATGCGGTGAAAAGGGGGATCCTGGGCCGGGTCATTTCT
>JBBSWG010000047.1:0-5162 GCA_038046425.1 Nanobdellota archaeon | reverse complement strand
CTGATGCTGTGCTCCGGAATCTTCCCCGTGCCAAAGGTATTGACTAAAATGCTGACGGGCTGAGCCACGCCGATAGCGTAGGCCACCTGAATTTCACATTTCTCCGCTAAGCCGGCAGCCACAATGTTTTTGGCCACGTAACGGGCAAAGTACGCGGCGGAACGATCTACTTTGCTGGGATCTTTCCCGGAAAAGGCCCCCCCACCATGCCGGGAATATCCCCCATAGGTATCCACGATGATTTTCCTTCCGGTACAGCCGGCATCGCCCACCGGGCCGCCAATGACGAATTTTCCCGTCGGATTGATGAAATATTTAGTATTCTCATCCACCCAGCCATGGCACAACGGCTTGATGATTTTCTCGATCATGTCCCGGCGGATAGTTTCCAGGTCCACGTCCGGATGATGTTGAGTGGAGATAACCACAGTATCCACTCGTTTAGGCTTGCCGTTTTCATATTCGACCGTCACCTGCGATTTTCCGTCCGGACGGAGATACCAGATCTCGCCTCGTTTGCGGGCGCTGGCTAAGCGCTGGGTTAGCTTGTGCGCCAGGATGATGGGCAAAGGCATCAGTTCCGGCGTTTCATCACAGGCAAAGCCAAACATCAGGCCTTGATCGCCGGCACCCTGTTCTTTATGCAGGCCTTCGCCTTCGGTAACGCCTTGGGAGATGTCAGGTGATTGCTCAGAGATAGCTACCAGAACGCCGCAGGTTGAACCTTCAAAGCCATATTCTGGTTTATCGTAGCCGATTTGGAGGATAGTGTCGCGGACGACTTTCTGGATATCAACATAAGTTTTGGTAGTGACTTCTCCAGCCACCACGACAAAGCCAGTTTTGGTTAAAGTCTCAATAGCAACCCTGGAATCAGGATCATTTTTAATCATCGCGTCTAAAATGGCGTCGCTGATTTGGTCGGACATTTTGTCCGGGTGGGCTTCGGTCACACTCTCAGATGTGAATAAAAAATTTTGGTTAGTAGTCATTTTTTTGCCTCCATTGATTTTTGATATTCTAAAATTTCTTTTTCTTCAAAACCCATTACCGGCTTTATACTTTGGATTTTTTGGTTCGGCTCTTCCTCTTTTTCCTGAAAAATGAAGAGGACATCTGTTCCGAGGAGCAGCACCAGTATATAAATCATCCTGATTATAATATTCCAATTAGAATAATTTTAGGGGAAAATATTATAAAGAAGGCCCGTAAACTGGCCTTATGACTCCGCCAGCAGCAAGCCACACGCTCGACGAAATCAAGCGGCTGCGCCGGAAATTCCATCTTAACCAGAAAGAATTGGCGGGTCTGGCGGGCGTTTCCCAGAGCCTGATCGCCAAGATTGAAGCCGGTAAAATTGACCCTTCTTTTACCCGGGCCCAGCAGATCTTCCAGGCTTTGGAGCAGTTACGGGACCAAAAGGAAGTCAAAGCGCGGCAGTTGATGAATGTTAACGTCTTCTTCACCAAGCGCCAGGAGGCGATTAAAGAAGTCATTAAGAAAATGAAGGTAAAAAGCATCTCCCAAATGCCCGTCCTGGAGCGCGGACGAGTCGTTGGCATTATTTCCGAAGGGATAATTCTCAATAAGATCGCCGAAAGCCCGCAAAAGGTTTCTTCGTTGCTGGTGGAGGAGGTCATGGCGGAAGCTCCGCCTATAGTTTCCCTGGCTACCGGGTTGAGAACACTAATGGAATTATTACGGGAGTATCCGATCGTGCTAGTAGCTGAAAAAGGGGAAATCAAAGGAATTATCTCGAAAACTGACGTGTTAGGGAAGGTGGAGTAATAGAGGGTTTTGAATAACCAGTACTTCTTTATGTGGAATACACCGCGGCTAACGTAGCCTCAAAACCATCCCGTGAGGGGATACCAAGGTCTAATTGCCCTCGCCCTCTCCACACTGAAGAATTTTGCGCAGCAAAATTCTCACCCTTTCCCCGCCTGAAACACTAAAATATCCTCCATGCTCAGCTTTTTCTTGGCTTTCAGCTTTTCCGTTACCTCAGCCGTCTTTTCCCGCACTTTCTCCGAGAAACTCTTCTCTTCTTCCTCCTGGAAAACTTTACGCAGCTCGGCCAGCCGTTTTTCCACGGTCTGCAAGGCCGCCTGAGCAGCCTGGTGCTCCTCTCTCCGCACCCGCTGCTTCTCCGCTAATGGCAGCAGCTGCTCCCGCAGCAATTTCAATTGCTCCAGCAATTTCTGAATCTCTTCGTGTTTGCGCTGGGCCTGCTGGGCCAGCTCCTGAACCTGCTGATGAGTTTCCTGAGCTTTATGCCGGGTCTGAGAAAAATCTGCGGCGGCAGTATTTACTTCCCTCCAGGCCGTACTGAGCTGTTCCAACTGCTGACCCTGTACTTTTAATTCCTTGATCTGCTTGCGGATTTTTTTCTCCTGCTCAAAGGGCACGACTTCCGTCTCTAGTTTCTGCTCTAAGAAGCGAATTTGCTCCCGCACCCGGCCCGGATGGCCACGGACTTCTGTCTGCTGCTGCAGCTGCTGCTGTTTCTGCTCGACTTTTTTCTTCTCCTCTGACTTTTCCCTGGTGGCGAGATTGAATTGCTCGCGCTGCTGTTTCAAATCTTTGACCTGAGCAGTAAGACTATCCCGCTCCTGCTTTAGTATCTTGATATTACCCTGAAGCGAGCGTAACCGATCACGAACCGAACACACTTCCTGAAACTCTTGTTCTCCCCGGTACGCTACGTCCCGTAGCTGGACGCGCAGCGGGCCCACTTCCTGCTTCTTCTTCTCCAACTCTTCCCGTAATTCTTCGGATGGCTCGCTCATGAAAAAAAGTGAAAAAGAAAAGAAGAATTTAGCCGAACAGGGCGCTTAAGCCAGCAGCTGCTGATTCTTCCTGCTTTTTCTCCTCATCTTTGGATTTTTCTTCTTTCTTCTTGCCTTCGTCCGGCTTAGCGCCAGAAGCAGTGGTAGGTCCGGCCGCCGCTACGGCTACGGGAGCAGCTAAAGCCGCTTTCTTGATCGCTTCCTCAATGTTCACGCCTTGCAACGCCGCTACTAAAGCTTTGACCCGGGCTTCATCCGCCTTGATCCCTGCGCCAGCCAGCACTTTCTTGACGTTATCTTCATTGATTTCCTTGCCTGCTTTGTGCAGCAGCATTGCCGTGTAGATGTATTCCATGGTAAATCCCTCCATTATCGACGTGTATCCTTTTTCTTGTTTTTTCTTTATTTAGCATCCTTAGCGTAAGGTGCCTTTTTTCTGAAGTGTGGCCAATAGTTGGCTCGCTTCATCCTGCGTCACCGTCCCCTGTTTAGGGTGAGATGGGGCCAGAGGAGGAGAAAGAGGGGAAGGATGAGGAGAAGAAGGATGAGGTAATGATGGTAGCGGTGATCCTCGTTGTGGAGGTACTTCTTTATGTTCTTCAGCTTTCTTTTCCTCTTGAGGCGGTTTCTCCGGAATTTCCAGGTTTCCTTCCTGAATCAGAGCCAGCGCTTCCCGTTCCACTTTAGCCAGGATGTCCCCCGCAGTGAGATCGGTGATGATCGTAAATTCCAGGGAAACAGCTTTGGCCTCGCGGAATGCTTTCTGCAGCAATAGTTCGGTGGTTACCGCCGTAGGATAGGCAGCTTCGAGCGCCAGATTCATCGCCCATTGAGCCGCCTGAGTAATGTTATCCGCATAGGCCGCTTCATCAATCTGCAGCTGCTGAGATTCAAAGACCAGGCCGTTTTCCCAGACGGCGACGAGATCCAGGCCGATCTCCATCGGCTTGATGTCCAGGCGCTTTAAAGTCTCGCTGACTTTCTGAGAGATAGCCTGTCCTTCTTTAACGATCATCGTATCGGCAATGATGCTGAGCTTTCCCTGCTCGACTTTGGTTTTAATGCCCACGGCAGCTAATTCTGAAATTATCGGGCCGGGAGCAAAATTAGTGGGGCCGGCTTTCACCACAATATCCCGTGGCGAAATTTGTCCCGGGCGGGCAGGTGCTTCCGACTTGTTCTTCTGGATAGTCTTAGCCAGGATGAAAGGATTGCTTTTCGTCAACAATAGAGCGGGCATGCCTTTCATCTTCTCTTCTAATGAGGCCATCTGCGGCTTCTGTGAACCCTCCAGGGCCCGGCGCAACAGCTTCTTCCGAGTCATGGTGATGGTCACGCCTTGCTTCACTAACAGGGCCCGCATGCGCTGCAATTGAGCTGCTGGCAGGTTCTGCATGTTGACCAGGCCCACGACGGGAGCTTGCTTTATCTCGGCACTCAGCTTCTGTACCAATTCCTGTTTTTGAGGGTTGACCATAATTAAGTTTAATTTATTGATTTTATTTTATTTTTCACTTGATTTTTAGTTAATCAATTTATTCTGCGGTTACCACAATTTTACTGGCTTGCCCATGGTAAGCTTTAAGGCTACATTCTTGACGTTCTGCACTTCATTGGGCAGTTGCTTGACGACGGCAGTATGTACCGCCAGGATATTAGCGATAATTTCCTCTTCCGGCTGGTTTTCCTTGCCGATCAGGCATTGCAGGTTTAGCCCTTTCTTGGCCTGCAGCCGCAAGGTATTTTTTAATTTTTTAGTGAGCGGTTCTAAGTTAGCGGTAGGCGGAACGACGCAACCTAATTTGGGGTTAGGCATCTTGCCGCGGCTGCCTAAAGTGCGTCCAAAGTTAGCAGCAATCTTGGGCATTAAGCTGGCCTGGGCTACAAAGTAATCATACTGTTCAGCTAACTTCTTAGCAATTTTCTTAGGGGAATACTGGGAGAATTCCTGCTCACGAATCGCTAAATCACAAAATTTCCCGGCTGATTCTGCCAGCTCTTGATCAACAAAGGCGGCAATTTTGATATTTTTTCCCCGGGGATGCGGCAGGGTGACAAAGAAATCAAGCGGATTGGTCTTGATGTCCAGGTTTTTCAGGTTGATGACTAAGTCGTACGACTGGGAAAAATTGCGCTTAGGCTGCTGCTTAAGTTCATCCAGACCGGTCTTGACGTCATTCTTGTCCATGGCAACCTCCTACTCACCTCCTACTTAGGGAGTAGTTGTAGCGGTTTTCCTGCTGGGAATGCTGGTGGTTTATAAAGATTTGGGGGATAATTTAGGAGTGCGGTAAAGTTAGTGACAAGGGTTAAATAGTAAGATGCTGTGTTGCATAAATAGCTAATTGTTCACAATAACAACATAAGCTCTTT
>JBBSWG010000046.1:0-6752 GCA_038046425.1 Nanobdellota archaeon | reverse complement strand
TTCATGCCACCGGTCTGTGACCGGTGGTAGGGCGCTCGCAAAGTTTTGACTCTTTCTCACTAACACAATATCCATATTGCGTATTTTTAAGGGGGGATAACTTCCGTTCTGTAGTGAGGGAGAGCTGCCTGCACCATTGGTAAAGTTTCCGCATGTTCCGTTAAAATAACCCGCGGTTTTCTAACCAGTGTATTTCGTGCCGCCCGCACATAATCAAACTGGAGCAAGCCAAAGTCACCGCATTGCTTGGAAAGCACAATGTCAGCCTGATCAAAGTGTTCCTGAAGGAAGTAGGCCGGATAGAGTTTTCCCGGCTCTCGTTGCCCTGGCCAATAGTTCTTTCGCGCGTTGGAAATGAGGGGACTGGGCAAAGCAGCAATTTCCTCTGCTGTTGGCTCAGGGCGATTCTCAAAATGGTTGTAGCTAAGAGTTAAGACGAGCTTTTTTTTCTTTGCTAACAAACCTACGGGAACCTCCACTTCGTATCCCAGGAGCGCAGAGTTGGGAATAGGAGAAATGCCCTGTTGATAGTTTCGTTGCAGATTTCCTGCCACTTTGGAGCGCACTAATTGCCGTAAACCTTCCTGTACTTTCCTATCAAGATCAGCAATCCCCTTATGCCAGGCAGGAATATCTTTCTCATATTCTCCAATCTCTGTGTAGAGAAAATGAACTTTATGGACTTCGCTGTTATGTAAAAGCTGCAGGCCAATTTCCAAGGGCGTGAGATCCGCGCCACTGCCAGGATACAGGATATTCGTCCTTTTCCTATCGGACTGTAAAGATAAGTAATTTTTACGATAGATCTCCGCAAATTCCACCAGGGCAGAGCGTTCTTCCCGTAGACCAAAGGGCGATAAATGGCTTTCTACGTTAGGAAATCTACCAGTGGCACAGCCGGCCAGCACTATTCCTAATCCTTGTAAACACGCTCTTCGGTTCATTGTAATTACTAATAAATGGTTATTTATTTATAAAGGTTTCGGGTGTTTTTGGGACAAGGATCCAGAATCCCCTGTGGAACCAAAACCGGGCACGCCGAAAAAGAACATCCCCCGTCTTAACATACTCTAAAAAACGAAAAGTTTATATATAAGTTATGTTAACATAACTTATCTAATGAACCCTAAACACCGCGACGAACTGCTCTGGAAACTGGAAGGCTTGCACACTATAGAGACCGCGGCCAAAGGACTGGGCCTCACCAAACAATCCACCCTTAACCTGCTGAGCAGGCTCAAAAAGGAAGGCTATGTCACCCTCTGGAGCGGCGGAGGAAAGAGAAAACGTATTTACAAGATCACGACGATCAAACAGCGTCCCCGCGAGCCTGGGATGTGGGATATCATCAACAAATACTCGCCTAACTTCCAGCCTAGACCGTGGTATGATCACCAGGTACATGGCCCTTACGGTCCCGAGGAAGCACTGATCGATGCCCTGCAAACACAGAGCTTCCGGTTAATCCTGGCGAGCCTGCGCCTGTTTAATCACATTACCGACTGGCCTAAGTTGTACCATTTAGCCAACGAAAAAGACTGCTGGCAGAAAGTAGGGGCGTTATATGATGTAGCGAGGCTGTTTTTCCGGGTCAGGAGGATGCCGGAACGATATCTGGTCCTGCGACCGTCGCGCTGGGTAGCTTTGACGCAATTACGAAAACGAAATTTTCCTGACCTCTCCCGCCGCTGGAAAGTTTATATACCTTTTAACATCAACGACGTGAGGGAACTAGGATGATTACGTACCAGGATCAAATGGAATTGTTCCGCTTACTTGCTAATGCCATAAAAAAGGACATTACCTGTTATGCCTTTGGTGGCAATGCTATGATGTTCTACGGCTATAAAGAGGAGACCAAGGATGTTGATTTGCTGCTTGAAGATCAGGAGTCACGACGGGAATTCACCTTAGCTCTGCGCTCTTTAGGTTATATGGAAACCAGTGCCACGCGAATTTACCTCCCGGAAAAACTAAAAGACCCTAACGCCCCTCTAGTCTATAAGAAAGGAGAAGGCCGATTTGACTTATTTATTGGCAGCATTTTCCGGACCTTGCTCAGCCCAAAAATGAAGGAAGATCTTTTTGCCGTCCACGAATTTAAAAGTGAGCATACTCTTACCGTAAAAGTCTTTAACAGTGAATTCATTGTGCTGCTGAAATCAGTTACCAGTCGTGACCGGGATTTTGAGGACATTGTAACGATCGTTAAAAAAGATAAGCATTTCGGCTGGCAGTACCTTATCGATGAAGTGCTCTGGCAATACCAGCACGGCGACAGCTTGGTGCTGCTGGACGTGGAAAAGATGCTGCAGGAGCTGAAGAAGTATGTATTGGTGGAGGAAAAATATTTTAAGCAGCTGCATCAGGCCGGGGGGAGATCAAAAACATCGAGCAGCCCCATGAGGAGATCATAGGAAGGGGGCTGATAGCGGTCAAACTCAAAGCCTGTGGGAAACCTTTCTCTTTTTCCCAGCTGAAAATCATCGTAGAAAGAGAGATACTTCCCAACCGGTTCAAGAACTTTTTCCCTTCCTAAATCATACTGCCGAGCCAGAGCGGCTGCCGTAAATAGATGATAAAAAGCATCCTGATGCCGGGACCATTCCGAAAGAAGGTAAGCATAAGCCCGCTCGGCAATCTTCCGTTGCCGGGGAGGGGGAATCTTTTCTGCTGCCTCCTGCAGCCTTTCTCCGTACTCTCTGATATTGTTGGCATTGACCGGACTTACAGAGTAAAAATAAGTCATGATCTGGTAGAAATGTTCTTCCCGCAGCGGCTGAAGCTTAGTTTCCGGCAGATGCAAGTGCTGCTCACCGAGATGAACCGCCAGACCCTGAAATCCGTGCGCTTTGGCTGCCCGCTTATACATACTCTGATAAATCTGCTCGAGTGCTGGAGGTGGTGAGGGATCAGTACAATGTTCTTCATGGATTCTTCTTAACTCAATGATATTGATCTCCGGCTTTCTTTTAATGATACTGAGGCCTACTCTCCATTTTTGCAGTTTTTGGGCTATCTCTTCAAGATACTCGGCCTCGCTTTTTTGGCGGTATTCCTTCTGGTGCTGTTCATACGCTCGGGCTTTCCCTTCACTTCCCAGCCGGCGGAAGAATTCCATCTTACTAAAATCGTCCATACCCGTTCTTTCCACGATCTGTTCCAGGCGCTGCTGCGTAGCCGGGTCAGAAGGAGAAATTGGGTGGGTATCTTCGGCCATGGAAGCCCTCTATACTTTTATATTCTTGTATCTTCATACCTCTATCTTTTTAAAGTATTCTATTCTCTAGTATTCAAATGCACTACACCCTCCTGGACTGCTACACCGATGAAGCTTCCGGCTTAGGCGTCCCGCCCTATTTAGGGACCTATCCGCGATATATTTATGGCCAGCTGAAAACAGAAGGACACGATGTTTCCTATCTTACTATAGACGATTTGCGCCTCTGGAAACGGTTTGCCGGGAAAAAAAAAGAGCCCACTCTCAAGGAAAAGACCAATATTCTTACCTACAACACCACCAGAAATAACGCCCGGCAGATCCTCGCCAGGACGGAAGCACTGATGGTCATCATCGGGGTGCACGTCCCGGGGAAATACCTGACGGCTCTGCCCGGCACACTGCGGGAAGTCCTGCCTTTGATCCGCGATTTGCCGATGAAGAAGATCCTTACCGGGCCAGCAATCTTTGGCACGCAATTGGAAGGGGGAAAGTCATATGAGCAGGCCGATTTAGCCTTGTTTGATGAAGTTAAAGATTATACGCTGCCTTTTGAGCGCCTCCAGAAATATGCCCTGGCCGGAGCGGAAATCTTAAAGCAGATCCCGGCGTTGCGGATGATCGAGATCGAAACCAGTAGAGGCTGTAACGTCGGCCGATGCAGTTTTTGCACTGAGCCCTTGAAGAGCAAATTTATCAACAGAACAAAGGAAGAGGTGGTGGAAGAGGTCAACGCCTACTATGCTGTGGGAGCACGCCATTTTCGCTTAGGCAAGCAAGCGGACTTCTACTCTTCTGACCGGCCGATTGAGATGCTTAAAGAGATCAGAGAAAGCTGCCCTGATATCGAAGTGTTGCATATTGATAATGTTAATCCCAATTCCGTGGTCAAGCCAGGAGGAAAAGAGCCCAGTGGCGAGGAAATTACCCAAGCTATCGTAAAATATTGCACGCCAGGCAACATTGCCGCTTTCGGGGCAGAAAGCTTTGATCCGGAGGTCGTGAAAGCCAACTTGTTGAACACGATGCCCGCCGTGGCGATGAAAGCCATTAAGATCATCAACCAGTACGGCGCTGAACGAGGGCAAAATGGAATGCCAAAATTTCTGCCTGGCATCAATATTATTTTTGGGCTGTTGAACGAGAGCAAGCAAACGCATCAGAAAAATATGGAGGCCTTGCAGCAGATCCTTAACGAAGGCTTACTTTTGCGCCGGATCAATATCCGTCAGGTGGCGATATTACCAAATACCTATCTGGCTGCCCATGGCGCCCACAAATATCTCTTCAAAAACAAAAAATATTACTGGAAATGGCGCAACGAAATAAGACAGAAGATTGATAACCCGATGTTAGAAAGGATTTTGCCAAAGGGAACTATCCTAAAAGATGTCTGGACGGAGATGTACGATGGTAAGACCACTTTCTGTCGGCAGTTGGGGACGTATCCATTAGTGATTGGGGTTAAGGGAAGATTACCATTGAAGGAGAAAGTAAAAGTTAAGGTAACGGGATATATGCTGAGGAGTGTGGTGGGGGAAGTGGCAGAGTAGAAAGATTTATGTATAGTACTTCCTCTCTCATTAGAAAATGGAACCTATTTATGTTTTACGTGTTCTTTAAAATCATCAACTAACTTAAGAAAGCTCTTTTCTATTAGCTCTAACCTACTTCCTTGTTCGCGAACATTTCCATAAATAGTAAACATGAAAGTCAAAATAAGTATCAGCAGTCCTTGTTCGAGAGTTGGGGAATTACCAAATAAATACCAGAAGACAGTAATTAGAGTCACCACAAATAAGACCACAATGATGATGTCCGTTACCTTCATGTTATCCACCTCTTAAAAAAGAGACCACAAACAAAATTAATCCTAAGACCAGGAGAATCCAGATAATGAAGTCCTTCCAGTTAAGATCTTTCCCCATGATATCCTCCTTTCTGAAGTAAATAGTGATAAATAGTTCTCTTTTATTAAGTTTATCCATTCTGGGCAGAGAGGAGTCCTATCTTGGATAGATGACGTCTACAGTCCATCTATTCCTAAATCTCTCCTCCATAACCTATAAATAATACTTTCCTCTTCGCCCTTCCCATGACCCTACCCGTCTACGCCAGAGCAGGAGACCTTTCCCGCTTGCTCGATTACTTCTTAGATCGCGTTCTGCTGACTTCAGGAGATATCCCACTACCTCAACAGAAGCTTGTCCCGCCCCAGCTGGAGCTTGCCGTCAAACAAGACGATGGCAAAGACAGTGATTTCAGCATCCGTATCTATGACGAAGGGAAATGGCAGGAAACACTTCCCTCGTGGTATACCCCCGAGATACGCCGCCAGCAGGGCTTTACTCCTGATTATCTCCAACAGATTTCAACAGAGGCTGAAACGGCTGCTGAGTGGAAAACCGAACAAGGCGCTCCCGTAATCGCCCATCCGCATTCCGAACTCTCTGCTCCAGAACTGTATTTTCTTGAAGTTGTTCGTGAGCCTGGGCACCTGCGTTTCACCTTGCGGGGCCACCTCGTCGCTGATAAAAGAACGCTCCGGAAAGAACCACTGCGGATTCTTAATGATGATAAAGGCAGGATTTATCCAAAGTAAATTCTTCTTTTGGCAATGGAAAGGGATCGCGATGTGATGTTCAGGGTGAATAACTTTTTAAATCCCCCTCTAATTTACCGTGATCAAGGGGCCGTAGTCTAGCTTGGCATAGGCTGGGTAGACCTGCCTGTGAGCACTAGGATTCACCCTTGGGGTTATTAAACCATAATGGGTGCGACCGGAGAATACATCTGGAATTCGAATCTTCGCGGCCCCAGTTTTTTCTTAGCGCAATTCGCCCTGGGGTTGATAAGGGGCCAGGCCCCTTATACGATAGTAAACGTCACCGCTCCGCCCATAGCAGCATAGCTGCCGATGATGATCATCTTAATTAAAGTAGAAAAGTCTCCGGGAACTGCCTTAAACAACCACAAAGCAATCAATTCTACCAACGCCGCAATCAAATAGAGCAAAATCAATTTTTGCCACACGACCCCATACCCTTTCCTGGCAATAAAATCCTTCTCGTTCTTATAGATTAGCAAGCCGGAGATGAATAACACGAAGACCAGGATGCCGAACACATTCCACCAGGGCAATCTACCCGCTAACTCTTCTAAATTCAATAAATTCCGGCCAATGCCCACGCCCAGAAAGGCGCCAGCGGTCCCGCGGATGAGCTCCAGCAGATGCTTACGCTTAAAAGTAAATTGCCCCAATTGGAAGAGAATGCGTTCAGTTTTCTGCTGCTCTTTCTGGATAGCCGCTTCTTTTTTCTCAATGCTGCGTTCTTCCCGTTCTACTTTTTCTTCTTCCCGCTCAAGCGTACCGAGCTTGCGTTCAATCCGGTTGAGCTGGCGCAGGACGAGAGTAGGTTTTCTTCCGGCAGGTTTCCTCTTTTTCATGGTAGGAGATGGAAACAAAAGTTTGTTTTTATATGTCAAAAATATACCACCAGTCTATTGACTGGTGGACAAGGTCCACCTGCGA
>JBBSWG010000045.1:0-17769 GCA_038046425.1 Nanobdellota archaeon | reverse complement strand
GCTGCAGTAAAGAAGGAATGGCTCGTGCAGGTGCAGAAAGAGGTGTTTGTCCCACCGCCAGTGCCGGAGCCAAAGATGACGTTTAAGGTGTATGTGGTGAAAGGGTAAACATTTTTCCTACGGAAAAATGTTTAAGCGTGGGGTAAATAGGAAATTACAAATTAAACTGAGAGCTTTCTTGATTTTACCAAACTTACGATCACACGCCAGAATTTGCCAGATCCGGAAGGAAGCGCTGGAGAAAGTACAGGAAGGTTTTGAATAGAGGGGTTTTGAATGGACTGTACGTACCGAGGTGAAATACGTCGCCCCCCCCCGTTCCCACACCCGAGAATTTTCCACAGAAAATTCTCAACCGAAAATCTTAATAAGCTGAGAGTATTTCTAGAGCTTTATGGCACCGGCAAAAGCGACCACTACAGCAAAAACAGCAACAACCGCACCAAAAGCCGTGAAAGCACCAGCGCCGTTAGGCCAAGTGACCCATTTCTATGACCAGATTGGTGTAGCTGCTATTCTCCTGCAGAAGGGCCTGAAAGTGGGAGATAAAATCAGGATTGGCAAAAACGAGAGATTTGTTGAACAGGACGTAGCCTCGATGCAGTTAGAGCATGCCGCGATTAAAGCCGCCAAAAAGGGACAGGAAGTTGGCCTAAAAGTCTTGGACCGGGTACGGCAGGGTGATTTGGTGTTTAAAGCGTAGAGGTAAGAGGATCATGGAATTTAAAACTGCGTATAAGCTAGAGAACATTATTGTGTAGAATGAAAAGAACAAGTATAGATAGCATCACTTTCAACAAACCTTTAAATACCCTCCACTTTTTCCTGTAGCCATGCCGCACCTGCTGCAAAAAAGTGGCCGCCTGTTTAGCCTCTTTGGCATCGACATCAAGCTGCACGTTTCCTGGTACTTTATCGCTGTGCTGATTGCCTGGAGCCTCGCCAGCGCTTTTTTCCCCCAGATTCTTCCGGGCAAGACGACGATAACGTATTGGCTCATGGGCATTGTCGCTGCTCTCCTGCTGTTCATCTCAGTGCTGCTGCATGAGCTTAGCCACAGTCTCGTCGCTAAAGCAAAAAACATCGGCGTGGAAAGCATCACTTTATTCTTCTTTGGCGGCGTGGCCGGGATAACGAATGAAGAGATGAAACCAGCGGATGAGTTCCAGATGGCTATTGCCGGGCCGCTGTTCTCGCTGCTCCTGTCCGGCTTGTTCTACGTTATCCATGCTCTTAATGGTCTTGATGTGGTGGCCGCTGTTACTCAATACCTTTACGAGCTCAATTTCATCCTGGCGCTGTTTAATCTTGTGCCGGGATTTCCCTTAGACGGGGGAAGAGCCTTCCGGGCCATCCTCTATTGGCACTATAAAGATCTGAAGAAAGCAACGTATATTGCTTCCAAAGGCGGAAAATTCTTTGCGGGCGTCTTGATCGTGCTGGGCATCTTCGGCCTCTTGAAGGGGACGGGACCAGGATTATGGTTCATCCTACTCGGCGGATTTCTCTATTTCCTCGCGGGTGTAAGCTATGAGCAGGTGGTGATGAAAGAAGTGTTAAGCAGGATTCCCGTTAAAGAGTTGGTACGCAAAGTGCCGATGCTCAGCCCAGGCATAAAATTCAGCCAGTTGTTGCGACTTCCTGCTTTCCAGGAAGAAGATGTTTTCATCGTCAAGGGAAAAAGTAAGGCCCGAGAGCAAGGCTTTATGGGCTTATTTGACCCGCAACGGGTAGAAAAGGCCGCCGGTGATACGGCTATTAAAAATTGGGCAATCCCTCTATCCCAACTGAAACCGCTCAGCAAAGCGGATAATGCCTATACTGCTTTTCGTCGGATGGGTGATCAGAACCTTGAAGCCTGGCCGGTGCTGGAGAAGGGAAAATTGCTGGGCATCGTGAGCAGACGAAAAGTGATGAGAAGGCTGGTGGGGGAGTTGAAAGCAGGAAGTGGAAAGTGAGGAGAAGATCAAGCTTAATACAATCTTAATAATCTTTTTAAATCAACCCTTTATTAAAGCTTTATGCAACAACTTACTCCCCCGGCCAGCCAACTCACTCCCGCGGTCCAGCAACTTACTCCTGCAGCCAAAGCCGAACTGGAAAAACAGCAATATAGAATCGTCGGCAGCCATTCCGCAGTAAAAACCTGCGGCTGGACCAAGAACATGATCCGCGGGCAGGGCGGCTGCTATAAACTGAAATTCTATGGCATCATGAGCAACCAATGTATGCAAATGACGACCAGCATCAGCTGTGCCAACCGCTGCACCTTCTGCTGGCGCGGATATAAAGCGCCCGTGAGCAAGGAATGGAAATGGGACGTGGACGAGCCGGACTTCATCTTCAACCACAGCACTGCAGAGCACCATAAGTTGCTGGTAGGCTTTGGCGGCAGTGAAAAGGCTAACCAGAACGCCTATCAAAAGTCAAAGGAAATCCGCCACGTCGCTTTATCCTTGACGGGCGAGCCCATCCATTATCCTAGGATCAATGAACTGCTGGAGCTGTTTAATAAAAATCATGTTTCTACTTTTCTTGTTACCAATGCCCAATACCCGGAACAAATAAGGGACTTAAAACCAGTTACCCAACTTTACATCAGCTTAGATGCGCCGGAACAGCAGCTGCTGAAACAGATAGACCTGCCGCTGTTCTCTGATTACTGGGAACGGCTGAATAAAAGTTTAGAATACCTGGCTCAGAAAAAGCAGCGAACTTGCATCCGGCTGACCCTAGTGAAAGGGATCAATGATCTTCATCATCAGCGTTATGCGGAAATGATCCATAACGGCAGCCCGGATTTTATTGAAGTGAAAGGCTATATGCATGTCGGCGAGTCCCGCGAGAGGCTGCAACGCGAGAACATGCCGCTGCACGAGGAGATTGTAGATTTCAGTAAAGAGTTGGTGAAGTTTTTGCCGGATTATGAGATCGTGTCGGAGCATATCCCCAGCAGAGTAATAATGTTTGCCAAGAAAAAGTTTAAGATTGACGGTCTCTGGCACACCTGGATTGATTTTGAGAAGTGGCATAGGTTAGTGAATGCTGATGGGAGGAATTCTGAACAGGAGGATTCTGCTCTGGAGTTTACCTCACTGGACTACCTCAAGAGAACTCCCCAAGTGGGCTTGTCGGGGAAAGGAACGCTGGTAAAGATCAAGCCAGAAACGAGCGCAAAAGCAAAAATAGGCAATGGGAACGACCACTTATTGGTGGATGAGAAGACCGAAGAGATGGATTTTTATGGGGAGCCGTTGCTGAAAATCACTTGACGGAGCAAGAAACCATGCCTCTCGATGATAAGCTAGGAATATTGTACCGGGGAATGGAATTTCTTGGCACGAGCGCGGCTTTCTATTTCACTCGCTCTGATATTTCCCCGCCCCCACCCAGGCCCAAAAAGAAACCGTTTCGGGAACGGGTAAAAGAAAGATTTGAAAACGGTTTAGTACGGGGTTGCGAAAAGCAGTGGCGATAAAACATTGAGGGAGATGCCGGAAGGCAAAGAGGAAAAAGGCCATCTATTGGTGGATGAAAAGATCCTTAGAACTTCGGCCTCGGCTTCACTCCAAATACTGCTTGGGGCACCGCTAACTTCTGACTGCAGCTCAGCCCATCAGCAACAGTAACAATCTCCGTCTTTAATTCCCGATGGTTCAGAACCGCTTCTTTAAAATCCTGACAGCCGGTGAAAGTGATGTTATCAGCTATCAACAGCCCGCCTGCCCGCAACAGTTTGAAGCAGTCATCCAGAACTTCCTGATACTGGCTCTTGGCATGGTCAATAAAGATCAAGTCAAATTTGCCGTGGTTTCGGGCTTTACGGGCTAACTTCTGCACTTCTTCAGCCGCGTTGCCCACGATGACCGTCGCATTCGTCCTAAACTTGTCAAAATTCTCCCGGGCTTCTGCCGCGGCCCGCTCCTCCAGCTCAACGGTGGTAAGCTCCGCTCCTTCACTGCCTAAGATGATGCCGCTGTAGCCTACTGCTGTACCTAACTCCAGCACCCGTTTCGGCTGCAATTCTTTTACTTTCGAATGCAGCCAGGTACCTTTGACAGAGCCGATGATCGGAATGCCCCGTTTAACCGCTTCCTGTTCCAGTTCCCGCAGGAGGTTGATGATCATGGTGGGTATATGACGAAGATTATGCTTTTGAGGTTTTATTCATCTTTAGACCACTTTAAGTATTTTTAATATCAACAACAAAAAAGCAGCTATGACTACCACCCACCCTAACGCTTCATACCATTTCATGTTGCATCCACCCCATTTGAATCGGCAGCAAAACTCTGCTGCCGGAATTGCCTGTAATGAGCAAAGCATCCTTCTTTATAAGCTTTCTGGGGCAGGCTACTATTTGAACTTTTCCACAAATTATTTATACTAGTGCAGGATAAACACCCCATGACCGATAATTCCCAGGAATTTCCTGCCGGAGAACAAATGCGCTGGTACAATTCTGAAGCTGCCCTTGAACTGACTAAAGAATTAAAGTACGGCCTGGCGAAAGGAATAATGTATTTGCTTGCTGCCGTTGGGGTGGGGATTGGTATCGGTAAGATGGTAAGTTATGAACAAGAAGCGAGAGCGCAAGCCCGTGTCCTCGAAGTCGAAGCCAAAAACAAAGTAGAATACCAGCGCTTACGCACGCTCGAAGAAATAACCCGTTCCTTTGGCCCAAAGATGTCGCCACAGGAATTTAAGGATTTTTTACGGGAGTATAAGCTGCAGCCGCAAAAGTGAAAAGGATTTTAAATAAGCTCCTCTTCTTTAGGGTTATGCCCTTCCATCTTACCACGACCATCGCCCAGGCCTTGCAGGAGATCGAGTTCACCGGCGAACAAAAAACATTTTCTATCCATGAGACTGAACAACTTCGCCCTGATGACGTTCTTAATGCTTATGGGGCAGCAAAATGGTCCATCATTGACTTTCTCAACCAGCACTACCAGCAAAATTTTGACCTCTACCACTGGCTGCAGGAGAATAAAGAGGATGAAGTCGCCTATTTCCTGAATGAAGCGGGCTCGAACTGCTTAACTCATTCCCAATACAAAGCACCCAGCAGATTTCAGCTGTGGCTGGGTAAAAAAGGCTTCATTATCGGGATGGAGCAGAAAGGGAAAGGGTTTAACGTGGAGAAAGCGCGTTCTGCCGCCGGGGGATTTTTTACGTTTTTTGAGCAGAGTAAGAGTGTGGTGTTCTTTGATGATGCGGAAAAGGCAAAAACAACTTTTATTCAGGTTTTTCTGGCACTAGATTCACATTAAGCTGACGTTGGTATTGCTGGTTGTATCCCTGCACCTTTTCAGTCAGCTGGCCAATACTGCCTTTCGCCCGGGGCCTAAATGATTTCCAAGCGTGTTCTTTCCCCTCATACTTAAATTCGGAAAAGGCATACCGGAATCTTCTCGCATCAGCCGGTGATGTTCCCAGCACCCTAACCGTAAAAAGCTGGTACAAAGCTGCAGCGGCAAATTCCTGCTTTCCTTCTTTAACGACCTGTTCTTCCCAACTAAAAGCCTTTTCCAGGTCAGCGTACATCTCTTCCACCGCCTGCTGCAGATCCCGATGAACGTAATGCTGCAGCTTCAGATCTTGCGCATTTTCCCAGGAGAGTGTTTCGGGAAGGGTGTATCCAGCTTTCGCCAGCAACGGTTGGGCATTCTGGCTGGTTAAGAATTTAATTTTCTGCGGAAAGTCAGCCAGTTCCGAAGCGGGAACATACGTTTGATACTGTTGCAGATGCTGCTGCAGCCCCGTAACCTGGAACAAGTGTAAATTTACTGCTTCACCACTACGATGAGCAAGGTAAATTTTTTCAAAACAGGTGGCATCATCATGATACTTATCGCGCTCCACGGCTAATCTTCTTAATTCTCTCCGTTCTTCCGGCTTTTCCGGTCGTTTTTCCTGTTGCTTCTGCTGTCCCCCTTCTTTCCTTCCTAGCTCCAGATAGCCACGATAAAAAAGCCTGTTCCGTAATCCATCTCTGCGGGTCAGCAAAGCGGGAAGCTCTTCGCTTTCCTGTTCCCTCTTCTCTGCCAGACGCTTCTCGATCCCGGCTACAGTATGAAGAACCTTCATCTCTTCCGGCGTGAGATACTCCGCGGTTTCGAGAGGGACAGAAACCACTTCTGGGTTTTCCACAAAACGATCGTTCAGCACGGCTTGTACCGTAGCGCAGAGATCCTTGGTCTGTTCATAGGGCGTGAGCTGTTTGGCCTCTTCCAGCAGCGGAAGGAGCGGAGAGAACAATTTAGGATTGTACAATCCGAACTCTCTGGCTGGCTGATGTCGTTGCTCTTCCTTAGCCACGTCTGGCGCCTTGCCCGGCAGATGGACTCTTCGCCGTAACACTGCTGCCCGTCTCCAGAATTCATCATAGCTAAAGCCATGCTCCAACTCAAAATTTTCCACCAGATCGTACACGGAACGCAAGCCGAAGGGTTTCCAGTCTTCTACCAGCCTTTCCGCATCTTCTGGATCCTGAATAACAGCTCCATCTTTCACCAGCAGGCGGTCAAGATAATGCACTTTCCGCCCGGCAATTACTGCACCATCCACTTTCCTTTTGAATTCAGCCATGGAAAGCGCCTTCCACATCCGCTCACCGGGAGCAAGGGTCTGCACTCGTAACAGATCCCGCACCGGCAGAAAATCTTTTCTTCCTAGGGCAGCAAAATAAATTGTTTTTTTCAGGCGGCTTACAGGCAGGGAAACACCAAGGCTGTCTTCCAGCCATTCGCCCCCCTTCATGAATAACGGCTTCAAGCGTTCAAGCGTAGGGGAAAGTTCCGAAAATCGGGCCGCATAGCTCTGATTAACCTCCCGACGGACTTTATCAATCGGATAAAGCTCAAATATCCTAGCTGCATCCAGAAAGGTGATTTCCGGCCGGGATAAGAGGTCGTCAATCTCCCTCAGCTGCGGTGGGCCATTCTGCAGTGGGCCATGTTTCTTAAATAACTGATGATCCAGGGGCAGGGCCAGCAGATAATTAAAGTCCTGCTTGTAACTGCCCACGGCAGCTTCCGTCTGGATGTAACGATGATTAGCCGCATACACCAATAGACAGCTAAGGATCTGCCGGTATTCTTTCTCGTCAAGAAGAAGAGATTTTGTCTTCAGCGCGGTGTACATCTCCTGGATAGCATCAGGCAATCTCTTTTCATTCTGCTCGCGCTCAAACCAGCCTAAAAAAGTTCCCCCGGCATCCCCTCCCACCAGATGCAGAAATTCTCCCTGCTCTTCCGGCAGGCTCTGGCCGTAACGCAACTCTTCCAGCAGGAGGAGACGTTTCTGTAATTCCTCATTGATGCCTAAAATATGGAAAATTGCCCTTCGCTCGGTGATGCTCTGTACGCCCTTCAACCGGCTTGGATCCAGCAAGACTTCTTCCAGCGAGGTTACCAGATCATCGATGGTCTTAACCTGCTGTCTTTCCGCTTTTTCCCCAAGGCGCTGATAATAATCCTTTTGCTCGGCAGAGCCAAAAGCCTGCATGATCTTCATGATGGCCTGCAGGCCTGATTTCCAGAGCTCGCCGCTATAGCGGTCCTGCATGATATAAACCTGATGCAGCAGGCGATGGCCGCTTTCCGAAATGACAATTTCGCCTCTTTGTTGCAGCTCTTCCGGCGTCTGGAACCGCACTTCTTTAAGCTCGGCTCTGCTGGCAGCTTCATAGGGATTGTCCGAGCCAAAGCGCTGCAGAAAGATCTCCAGCAGGCGCGGATCGCCGGAGTAAGAATCAAGAATTTTCTCCAGTTCAGCAACTTTTTCCGGCTGGGCTTTAGCCACGGCCCGTCTCATCCGCCGGTACAGTTGAGGAAAAGTTGGAGGGAGGCTCATGATCAGGGGCTTTGGAGTGTACGTTGATAAGCCGTTGCCGTCATGAAAGCACCCCCATTTATAAATTTTTGCAATAAGTTTGTTATTCTAGAGTGATATGGTAAAAGTTAAGCGGGAAGTGCCGACGGCCGCCGGCGCTTCCCGGAAGCGGAGGACGGCGCCGGCGGGCTCGCCGCCGCTGGCTATCATTTCCGTTGCCTAGCGCCGCTTTCGGAACAAGTAAGCGTCGGATAGACGGACGAAGCTCTGTAACCACAGCAGCTCGCCCGCCTCATTGGCGGCCGTCCTCTGCTTCAGAATAGTGAAGTATTACGCTGCCCCAGAAAGCTTAATAATCACTAAACTTTTCTCGCCAGAAAATGAACCTCTTCGACGTCCACTGCCACCTGAACCATGCGGATTTTGCTGCCGATCTGCCGGAAGTGCTGAACAGGGCAGAACAAGCGGGAGTGAAAGCGATCTTATGTTCTGGAGTAAATCCTCCCTCCAACCGGCAGGTGTTGGAATTAGCTAGAAAATATCCACTCATCAAAGCCAGTTTAGGGATTTATCCGATTGATGCTTTAGGGTTAGCGGAAGCCGAGATCGGGCTGCCCCGCCAAACTGTCCCCATTGATCTAGAAGAAGAATTTGCTTTCATAGAGAAAAATAAAGATAAGGTAGCCGCCATTGGCGAAGTGGGGATGGATTTTTACTGGGCGAAGAAAGAGGAGACGTATGAACAACAAGCTGAGAATTTCCGCAGGATCATCCGTTTCACGCTTAAACTCAGAAAACCGATCATTATCCATTCCCGTAAAGCGGAAGAGGAATGTTTAGATATTTTAGAACAGGAGATTAATAATAAAAGAAACAAGGATAATGAAATCCCCGTCATCCTCCATTGCTTTTCCGGCAGGAAAAGTTTGATCACCCGAGCAGCTGCTCTAGGTTATTATTTCTCTATTCCCCCTAACATCCTGCGTTCTGGCAGTTTTCAGGAGCTGGTGAAGAAAGTGGATATTAGCCAGCTGCTGACGGAGACGGATGCCCCCTACTTAAGCCCTTATCCTGGAAAAAGGAATGAGCCCGCTTTTGTCCTTGAATCCGTGAAGAAGATTGCTGAAATTAAGAAAGTGAGCGTAGAAGAGGTAGCGGGAAGGATATGGGGAAATTATCAGAGAGTGTTTAGAACATGAATGTAGACTGTATTGATTCCGGTTACACCACCTGCCTTTTAATCCCCCCATCCAAACCTTTATATACCAAAACCAAAACCTCTTCTCCCACAAAATGGAGGGGATCTTGAGGGGACTATGACGAAAATTAACCGCATGAGCATCCACGGCTTCAAGAGCTTCGCTCACAAGACGGAGATTCCCTTCCAGGAGAAGTTTAATGTCATTCTGGGGCCAAATGGAAGCGGTAAGTCGAATATCGGTGATGCCCTCTGCTTCGTCCTCGGACGACTGTCGGCCAAATCCCTGCGGGCCGAAAAAGCGGCCAACCTGCTCTTCAACGGCGGCAAAGATAAGAAACCCGCTGCTTCGGCCAGCGTGGAAATTGCTTTTGATAACACTTCCAAAATCTTCCCGGAGCCCGCGCCAGAGATCGTACTCAGCAGGACCATCAACCAGGACGGCAACAGCACTTACCGTGTCAATGGAAAGAAACGTACCCGGACGGAGATTCTGGACCTGTTAGCAGCTGCAAAAATCAATCCCGATGGCTATAACATCATCCTGCAAGGCGACATCACCCGCTTTGTGGACATGCATCCCATTGAACGGCGGCAGATCATTGAAGAGATCAGCGATGTAACGGTCTATGAAGAAAAGAAACATAAAGCTTTGTTAGAACTGGAGAAAGTTGAGGAGAAGTTAAATAATGCCGAGATCATCCTGAAGGAGCGGAAGACTTATCTCAATGAGCTGAAAAAAGATCGTGATCAGGCCTTAAAATTTAAAGACCTTAAGAACCACATTGATTCCAGCAAGGCCACTTTGCTTTATCGCCAGCTGCAGGAAAAAGAAGAGCAGCAGGCTAAATTAGAGAAGGACCTAGGGCAATTCCAGCAGAAAATAAGTTCAGCGGAAAAGGAGATTGAAAAACACAAGGTAAAAATTGCCGAGCAGAAGCAGCAGATCGCCCAGCTCAACCAGCAGATCGAGCAGAAAGGCGAGAAAGAGCAACTGAAAGTGCATCGGGATATTGAGGAACTCAAAGTCTCATTAGCTCAGGACAAGACCAGGATTTCCTCGCTCAAAGATGAGATCAACAAGATCCAACAGCGGAAGGACAAGCTGCGGGAGGATTTGCGGGAAGTAGAGGAACGAAGTTCTTCTACGGCCGAACAGCAGAAGGAACTGCAGCAGCGCTTAAAGCAGAAAGGCAAGGAGTTACAGGACTTAGAAGAGCAGCTCACCCAATTCAAGAAGAAGAACAAGATTGAGTCCTCACAGGAGCTGGACCGCGAGCTGGAAGAAAAAGACAAGCTCATTGAGCAAAAGCAGGAGGAAGTTCAAAAAGTCCGGCAGCGGCAGCAGGATTTACTGCGGGAGAAAGACAAGCTGGATTACCAGCTGCAGAACCTGGAGGAACGCCTGAAGAAAGTTCGGGAAGTGGAAGAGCAGAACCAGGAAAAAGTCAAGGAATTACAGCAGCGCAAAAGTGAGTTTAAGTCTCTTACCTTGCGGTTAAATCAAGGCTTGGATCAGGACAGCTCGCTAGCCGCCCAGCTACAGCAGGCCAGGAAACGCCAGGCGGAGATTCAGGAGAAGCAGGCTGGATTGGCCGCTCAGGCCGCCACAGCCAGGGCCCAATGGGGCAGCAATGAAGCCCTCAAGAGCATCCTGCAGAACCGGAAGAAGTTTAAAGGCAGTGTGCACGGCACGATCGCGGAATTAGGACAGGTAGAGCGCAGGTATGCCTTAGCCTTGGAAGCGGCTGCCGGTAATCGGATGCAGCATGTCGTGGTGGATAACGACGAAACGGCAGCCGACTGTATCAAGTTCCTGAAAAGTAATAAGTTAGGCACGGCTTCATTCATCCCCCTCAACAAGATCAAGTCCCGGGAAATCTCCTCCGAGGATAAAAAGCTGCTGAAGCAGCTTAAGCAGGATAAGAACGAGGGCGTGCATGATTTTGCGATCAACGCTGTCTCTTTCCAGCCGCAGTTCCGGAAAGCGTTTGAGCACGTCTTTGCTGACACGTTAATTGTCGAAGATATTGATACTGCCCGCAAAGTGGGCATTGGCCGGCTGAAGATGGCCACGCTGGATGGCAACATCGCTGAGGCCAGCGGCGTAATGAAAGGGGGTTTTATGCAGCGTAAAGCAGCCGCTGGTTTTGCCGAGAAGGATGCTCGGGAAGAGCTGGAGAAAGTAGGGCAGGAGTTAGAGGAAGCCGAGAAGCTCCTGACTTCTCTGACCACGAAACGGGAAAGCAATGAGCGGGAGATTGAAGGATTGCGAAAGTCTCGCGCGGAGCGGGAAGCTCACGTCATCACCCTGGAAAAGACCCTGCATCTTGAGGATGCAGATTTATCGGCCAGCAGCGAGCTCAAGAAGGAATTCCAATCCTCGCTCAAAAAGGTGGAAGAAGAGCTGGCGGGCTTACAGAAACAGATTGCCGCTATCAACAAGGATTTAGCGGAGGCTAAATCACGGAAGCAGCAGTTGCGGCTGCAGGCGAGTGAGTTGCGAAACCCGCGCCTGCTGGCTCAGTTGACTGCTTTTGAGGAATCGCGGCAGAAAACACGCGAGGAGCTCGTCCGCCTGGAACAGGAATTAAAGAATATCAGCCAACACCAGCAGGAGCTGTTCACGCCCGAACAGGAGAAGATCAAGGAAATCCTGAAACAGCACGATAAAGAGGAAGCGCAGTTTTCCGTGGAGATCAGGCAGCTTTCCCCGCGGATCAAGGACAATGAGCAGCAGCTGGGGAAGAAGGAAAAGGAGAGTAGCGAATTTTACAGCAAGTACCGCGAATTGTTCACCCGGCGGGAGAAGTTCAATGCTGAGATCGCCAAGGCGGAGAATGAGATTGAAAATGGGCGGGAGAAAGCACGCAGCGGTGAGCGGGAATTAAATCTGCTTTCCCTGAAAAATGCTGAGATCAAGGCGAAAGTGGCCGGATTACAGGAAGAGTTTTCCCGCTATAATCGCTCCAAAGAAGTGGAGCTATTCAAGAATAAGTCCGTATCCGAGCTGCAGGAAGAAGTCAAGAAATTTGAACGATTGCTGAGTGAGATGTCGGCCGTGAATATGAAAGCGTTGGAAGTATATGAGCAGATCGAGAAGGAATTCAACCAATTGCTGGAGAAAAAAGAGGAGTTAGGGAAGGAAAAGACCGACGTGCTGACGATGATGAATGAGATCGAGATCAGGAAGAAAGATCATTTTATGCGGACGTTTGAGCGGGCCAACGATAACTTCCAACGCATCTTCGGCAACCTGTTTAAGAAAGGTAAAGCTGCTTTGCAGCTGGATAACGAGAAAAATCCCTTTGACGATGGGCTCAGTATTAAAGTAAAATTGACCGGCAATCGCTATCTGGACATCAAGTCCCTGTCCGGGGGGGAGAAAACCTTGACGGCCCTATCTTTCATTTTCGCGATTCAGGAATACCAGCCCTCCTCGTTCTATATCTTGGATGAAGTGGATGCTGCTTTAGATAAGCAGAATTCAGAAACGCTGTCCCGGCTGGTGCGCAGTTATTCCGATCGGGCGCAATATATTTTGATCTCGCACAACGATGCCCTGATTTCTGAAGCCGATACTTTGTTTGGCATCAGCATGAATGAGGGCGTGAGCAAGGTGACGAGTTTAAGGATTTAAATAAAAATTTCCTGTGAAAAAATTTTTGAACAGGGAGACTAAGGTAAATATCCTAGTGCAGGGAAGAGGGTAAATTTCTTAGTGGAAACCAGGGAAATTAAGGAGTAATTAACCGGTGTTAAACTCAATAAAAAATTGGCTGGGTATTAGAAGGGTTAGTTCTTATCTGGTCAAGAGATATTTGATGGTTTTGATTTGGCGTTGACATTCAATGCATTTTACGTTAAAAAGTATTGTTTATTCAAAACCATCATTTAAGATTTTCCATTAAATTTATAAACCTGCAGCTTGCCGGCCAAGGGATGGAAGCTTTACTGATAGTTCATCTGGAACGGGATCATCTCAGCCCTAAACTCGTGGGCAAAGAGCGGGCAGAAAAAAATGGGATCCTTTTCCAGGGCATCGCAGAATTGGTGCCGCAGCACCTTGACGTTCAGGGCAATAGGGCATATTATCTGGCAGAATCTGCGGAATCAGCCACCTCAACACGGATTTACGGGCCATTGAAAGATTACTTCTCCCGCGCCATCCATCCCCCGGTGCAGTTCATCCCGCACGGCAATTCTTTTGAAGAGCAAAGTATTCTGGTAAAAGAAAAATTGATTGAAGATGAAGCAGATAGTGAAAATGACCGGGTGTATATTGTAGGGGTTTCTTATGAAGCACAACTTCGCCCCTTACAACGTTTTCTAGCTGGCGATGTGGCTCGGCTCCACCGCAGCGAGTTTAGGGGCGCCTGGGAATTCCTGGAGAGATCGGCAGAAAAATTTGATCGACTTTATCGGCGTCATCTGAATGTAGAAGTCAAGGAAGAGTTGACTGATAAGTAAAAATTTTCTCTGAAAAATTTTTGAGCGGGGGGACAGGGGTACGAGGATAAAGGGATTATGGTTAATCAATTTTGGCCCTATTGGCCTAACTATTCTATGCTATCCTACACTCTTCTACTCTCAGTGGATTTCCGGTAAAGAATTCCCGGCATTGCTGGTCTAATTTATCATCATACCCTCGGCACTGCTTCAGGCTGATATCCATCCCGGCCGGATCCTGTGAGGCTGCCTGCCGGCATTGCTGGCAGCATTTTGTTTCCAGGTCTTTTTGAACATCCTGCTCTTCGGCACAGCTAACCAAGAGTAAGGCTGGCAGTAGGGCTAGAAGTAATACTGATAGTGGGGAAAACCTCGCTCGTCTCCCTGATCCTGGACGATTTTTTAATTTTCTTTTTGGTCTCATTTCGCCATCAGCCGTCTCGCCGTCCGTTCTCCCACATACTTTCTGGTAAGGCCCATCAGCTGCAGTTGAACTTGGGTGGGCTTGCTGGCCCAATGTGCCTGGTAGAGGTTCGCAACACCTGGATTCTGATCCAGAAAATCCTCATAGGCCTTCCAGCAGAGGGCATCCGCCAGCGTATTTTTTTCCCTAGGAATCCATTCAAATTGCACCTGCTGGAATTGGCGCTGAAGTTCAAGAATCTTCTGGTAGTGGGGGAAAATAGTCGAGGAATGAACCGCATATCTACCGGTTAATTGCCTGACCAATAATTGTGAATCGCTGCAAACTAGCAATTCTTCCTCTGTTCCCACTAAATCTTCCAAGCTTTTAATGGCGGCGCGATACTCGGCAACATTATTGGTCATCCCCTGGCCATAACCAATGACTGCTCCATATTGTCGGGCATCAATCACGTAGCCGATAGCTGCTACGCCGCCAGGATTAATAGGTTCACAGAGGCCGTCGATGAAGAGGGTTTTCATGGCGATTTTAGGGGAAGCTTCTCCTTAACCCAGCTAAAAAATCGTTCGGCGTTTTTTATTGCTGTGAGAGCGCCTTGTTCGGTGGTTAATTTCTCTTCATACTCCGCCCTGTTCTTCTCCTGAAGCAAGCCCAACAACTGCTGGTTTTTATGTTTTATGGTTTCTCGATCCAATTCTAAAGTCTCCAGCAACTGTGCTACATCTTCATGGCGATCACCAGTGTGGCGGATAGCCTTGAGGAAAACGGTAAGAGCATCCGCAGCAGAGATTCCGCAATGAATCGCACAGAGGATGCAGGAGTTAAAATGCTTTTTTGCAAATTCGTCATTCATCGACTGGTAATATTCCTCAGCTTTAATAAAATAATTACGATACAGTTCCTTCGGCACATTTTTCGCTTTGATCATTGTTTCCACCACGTTTTAATTAAATCTGAACCGCTAATCACTTTATAATTCCTGGCTAAGGTCAAAGCATAGGGCCGCTTTTTTGCTTTCTTAAACTGATGTTCCGTCAAGACTATCGGGGAAAAAAAGTTCCCAAACTCTTCGGTGATCTTGAAGCGCACTTCACTGAGTTGATCTTGGATCTTTCTTTTGTTAGCGGTTACTAAGAGTATATCAATGTCGCTGCCGATCTCTTCACTGCCGGTTTGCACGCTGCCAAATAAGACCGCCATTTTTACCGGCGGAAGGAGAACTGTTAGTCTCTGGATAAGCTTCTCTTTGGCTTCTTTTTCCCAGAGGAAGAGGGCCGATAATGGCAGATAGAGATTGCTCTTTCTGTTGAGGGTAATAACATTGGCCGGGCCATGTTTTTCCTTGCGAACCAGATTCATCCCTTCCAGATCGGCCAGGGATCTCAGCACGGGCGGATGAGCTATCCCGCTCAGGTGGGCCAATTCCCGCACGGAAAAGCGCTTGCCCGCATAGCGAAAGAGCGTCCTCAATACTTTAATCTTGGTCTTATTCCCCAATACCAGTTCCCAATAATTGTGGAATTTCATGGTATAATATTGTACCAATTGGAATAAAAAGGTACCACGACTATAAAAGCTTTTCGGCGGCGCTGGCGGGATCAGGGAAAGAGTTATATAGTGCTTTCATAATGGAGTAGTAAAAATAATAAGGAGCAGAAGCATGGCTGACGAAGACGATACGAAAGACCCAGGTACGCCAGGAACAGCTACAGACCCAGGACCAGCCGCAGACTATAAATTTCCTGAGCCGGTCAACACTGGACGCTTCCAGAAGCTGGAGCTGGAGGAGGATGTGCCAGCAACTGCTTCCAAGCCGGCGGTCGATCCCTCGTCTGGCGTGCCGCAAGAACAGGTTCTGGAGGATAAAGTTAAACGTGAGCAATTACCGGAACGACCATTACCTCCGGTTCGCGGGAGGCAAGGCCAGCCACAGCAAGAGCTTTCTCTGGAAGGAGCAGGAGGTCACCATTTGGGCAATCATAGCACAGAAGAGCTTATGCGAGACATTCGAACACCACTTCCTCCTCCCCGAGATCTGGGAGCTATTGAAGAGTTGCGCCGGAGGTCAGCTCCTTTTGCAGGAAGAAGGGAAGGATCGGATGATATTGATCGGTTTATAGAAGATGTCAATCGAGAAACTGATAACCCAACTCAGCGTCCAGAGCAGGAGCCGGTACGAAGACTTACGTATAGCGCTCGAAGTTTTTTAATTGCGCTGGGTTTAGGAGTAGCTTCGGTAGTAGGGATAATCTATTATTCTAAATCCAATCCACCCACCACCATCACCTCTCCTTCCCAGATTTCGGATGATTCACTGGTGGATATCCTAGATAATCTTTCAGAGAAAGTGGAAGATGGGAAAGGCTTTCTTAAGGATCTAACTACCAATTATTTTAAGAGAAAACCGGAATTGGCCTACCGTACCCGTACAGTTCTGTATGATTTTTTTACGATCCATTCCCTTCCTTCCACTGCTAAGAGCATTGATACTTTTATGGAACGATACCATTTCATCGGCCCTTCCAGTTACTTTTTATTTTTTGACCAGCCTGATCCCCAGGGAGCACCCTTTCAGGAGGGATTTTATAGCTATGTCAAGTATGTGGGAAGGGGAAAAGCAGGTCCGGTCTCGATAATAAAATCAAGCTATCTTCTTCCTAACTTTCCCAGTCATAACTATGAATCTTTTCCCTTCCTCGATCGGAATGCGGCAAAAGCTCTCGCCGAGAAGAAAGGAAAATTCATCACCGGCACACAATTTGCCGCTTTAGAGAGATCAGAGCCAAATCCTTACTGGCATCTTCAGGCGCTGGAGCGAAGTGGACCGTTGGAAAGCCTGATTGCCCTACCGGAGCTGGCTAATCCCGCAAAGGCCTGGGAACTGCAGAAACAGCGGTGTGCAGTGCCGGGGCAGGAGATGTATGCTTTGTGTAGTGGAAAGTACAGTAGTGAACAGAAATTGTATACCTTACCGGACGCTCCCATGCCCGCAGTAGCTGAGCAATGCCTGCTTTTCTCGGCAGAACAGGGAAAGCGGCTGCTACGCTATCTGCAGAAAGAGAAACCCCATTATCAGAGATTAAAGAATATACCGGATCTTGATGGAAGATATATTTCCAGGAGTGATTTAGAAAAACTAAATCCCGACAGCGACGGCTGCCTGGAAGATCTTGATAAAGTTAAATAGTTATTCAATGAAAAATTAGAAATTTGGTTTGTGGCTACTAATGTAAAACCTAAAATAAAACTAATAATTTTACCGGAAGTTTTATATAGATTTAAAGAAGATTATTCGAACCGTAATCATTGAAGAAGGGAGGGAATGAACATGATAAATGATGGGAGATTATGTATCAAGTGTGATCTTCCTATGCACAAAGCGGTTGTAACCTATAAAGAGCTTAAACTGGAAGCGCGGGAATGCCCAAAATGTAAAGATAGAATATTTACGGAAAACCTCGCAATGCGGGCAATTGCCAAACTAGAAGCTCAGCGCTTAGAGAAAGAGTACACTAAACATCCCATTAAAATTGGCAACAGCTGGGGGATTACGTTTCCGAAAGAGGTTGTCGAGATATTTAGCTTGGGAAACCCTAAGACTATTGTGCATCTCCACCCACATTTAGAGCGCAACAAGATCGAGATAGAAGTCATGGCAGGTTAAAAACCAAATTCCGACAATTCAGAAAGTTGCGCAGGCCATACAGAAACTGCAGTCCCGCCCGGGAAAAACCAGTGTGCATATTATCCAAAAATTCCTTCAGTTCCTCTGGCGGCATTTCCCTGGCGATTGCCGGCACACTTCTCATCCCCTCAGAAAATTTTTACACAACAAGATTCACAACTTCCAGCGCATGCTTCT
>JBBSWG010000044.1:0-2201 GCA_038046425.1 Nanobdellota archaeon | reverse complement strand
GAAGAGTTCAGCAATTATTTTACGGGTCGCGTCTTTTACGGTATTGCCAACGAGCAGGAACGCTATTTCCAGTTTAAGGATCAGGCTTTTCCCTGCAATAACGAATCTTTTGCCCCGGAATTCTGCCAGTATAAATTTCCTGACACTCAAGTTGGCTTTGGCATTTTACAGCTCCGGCCCAGCACGCTGGAGGGTTTTGAGGCGACGTTGAGATCGACGTACTTCACGTAGAAAAGCACGATCTATCCAAAACCATCACTGACATTTCTTCTCCACAAAATCAACGCTGAAAGCAGAAGAATCAGACGCTCCCAAGATAAAGATGTTCCCCAACGTCTGCTGGCCACAAGGAAGAGTTTTCTTTAAAGTATCATTGACATATATTTGGGTGGCATTTTCATCCGTTTCCAGGCGCAGCGTATGCCATTGCGTGGCATCGACTCCTTCCAGAAGTTTAGGCGTACCGGACGTGCAGGCTGCGGCCAGCTGGTTCGGAAAAGCAGACGGAGAATACGTAATATGGACCTCACCAAGATTAAAGAAATAATAGCCATTGACTTCAACTCGGGAACGATATTTCAGCTGGATCATCGAGCAGGCTCGTGGTTCTAAATTACTGGTGACGGCTGCTCCATTCGCTAATTGCAGTGCTCCCTCTTCAATAGCCGGAACGGGATCACCGGGAGCCACCCGCCAGCGGCAGGTGTTAAAGGCTAACTCGTCAAAAGGATCAGAAAAAACACAATACGGTTCTTCACAGTATTGGGTAAAACAGTCTAGGCCCGTACCGCCATCAGGAGAACTGCTGACCGAACCATCACAACAGGAGCCACGTTCATCGATCAGGCAGCCGGAGCCATAAGTATACGCCTCTTCAGCCGTAATTAAACCCTGGGCAATGGCCGCAATCAGATAACAACCAAATCCGCACTTTTCTTCGAGGCTGCAACCCACGAACCCGATTAAAAAATCGATGTCACAGCCCGTTGTTTCTTCACTCCAGGCACAGATCTTGCCCTCTTCTGACTGGGAAAGTAAGTCATCATAACAAAGGTCATGGGCATAACAAACCTCATTCAGGCAATCACCGGGATGGATGTAAGGCAGGCAAAAGTCGGTTCCGGAAACTGCACCAGGACCACAGTAGCGGATCGAAGTTTTATAAGGTGGCACGACTTTCACTTCTTTGCAGGCCGTCTCCTGCCGGAGAGCCTGATATGTCGATGAGTTCAAAGTACATCCCAATGAATCCGTCATCGCCCCCACCAAACGGGTAAACCGCTCTTGGTCTTCCCAGAGATTAGAGCGGACTTCATAGCCATCTTTTTCCAATTTCTCCGCAGCAGAATTAAAAGCAGCCGTGAACTGTTGTTCACTATAGCTCATCTCCTGGCAAGGTGGTAAAGCCGCTTCTTTTTTCGCACAAGCGAGATTAGTGAGGTTAGTGCTAGCGAGACCGGCTAATAGGCCCAGCCGGCGAACCAGGATACCTAAGTGGCTCATACTTTCTCCCGGAGCCGGGAATATTTAAAGATTTAGGGGATGGAGTTGAAGAAAATTTATAAAGGGAGTATTCTCTTAACATTAAAATATCTCTGGAAAGACAGCCACAGAGAGTAAAAGAGTTCTTCAAAGGCTGGTATGAGAAGGCAAAAGGATTGCTGCCCTCACCCGATCCAGTACCGGAACCAATCATGGGGCCTACGAGATAAATACCCTGACGAAATAATCATCCCGATGAAATAATTATCCTGGTAATCACCACTTCTTCCCTGGGCCGGTCATCACTATCGGTCGCGGCATTAGAAATCGCTTCCATCACTTCCATCCCTTTAATCACTTTGCCAAACACCGGATGCTTCCCGTCCAGAAAAGTATTGTCCGCTACATTGATAAAAAACTGGCTGCCTCCAGTATCAGGGCCAGCGTTCGCCATAGCCATCGTCCCGCGGACATTCCTCAGGCCTGGAGAGAATTCATCTTTGATCGTATATCCTGGCCCGCCGGTTCCCCAGCGCCATTGCAACTCCGGCTGCTTGGACTGCGGATCGCCCGCTTGAATCATGAAACCGGCAATGACCCGATGAAAGCGCTGACTATCATAGAAGCTGGCTTGGGCTAACTTGATAAAATTTTCTGTCGTTACCGGCATTTGTTCCGTAAACAATTCAAGAGTAAAGGTGCCTTTAGAAGTTTCAAAT
>JBBSWG010000043.1:0-8933 GCA_038046425.1 Nanobdellota archaeon | reverse complement strand
TTAGTTAGTTAAGAAGAGGGGGGACATTTTTAGCAGCATTACATAAGGAATCTAAATATTTAAAAAGAATCAAGTAATATTTGATAAATTATGGAAGTAGAACCTCAAAAGGGAATAGTTGACAAGTATAATAAAGATGATTACATTCTTAGTTTTGCAGTAGAAGGCGTTAATGCTTTTGTGACTGATATTCATAGAGATGTTTACATGAAGTTAGAAGTTCTATTCATCATTGATAATGGAATGTTTAAACAATATTTTACTAAAAAAGCGTTTGAACGTGCTTTAGAGAAGGGTGTTGAATTTTACAGTAATGAAAAAACATTTAATTCTTACGTGGATGAAGTAAAATCGCACCATATTAAATTTAAAGAATTCTTTGAAAAGAAGATCCAAAATAAAGAAATTATCTCCCAGGAAACATTACAAACATTCTTTTATCATACTGTAAAGTTATGTAAAGATTATACGATGATGAATATTGAGCATACTGACAAAGCATTTACACTAAAAGAGCAAAACAAGACTATCAAAAAAAATCTGGATATTGTCTCCATTTTAAAAGATAAAGTTCGTGATTTTATGAATACTGTTCTTTTTGAAGATGAGGGTTATGCTCATCACGTTTTTAAAATTTTGAGTGGTCAGTTTTCTGTTGATAGTTCTATCTTAGAAAATCTTACACAAAAAGAACTACTTAATTTGTATGATGGAAGAAGTCCTAACATTGAAGCTGTTCAGAGGAGGCAAGAATGTTTCATCTCAACATATAATAATGATTTACCCTACGAGGGAGCGACGGCACGAGAAATTGCCAAGAAATTCGAGAGAGAAGAAATAACTGAAAGTAATCAAATTAAAGGACAAATGGCAAGTAAAGGCAAAGTTTCTGGAGTTGTTAAAATAATTCCTGTTGATTATAGTGAAATTGAAGAAATGAACAATGAAATAAACAAGATGAATAAAGGCGATATTTTAGTTGCAAAAACGACAGCCCCAGAACTAATGATTGCCTGTGAAAAAGCGAGTGCTATTGTAACAGATATGGGCGGACTTCTCTCTCATGCTGCAATAGTCAGTAGAGAGTTTGGAATTCCTTGCATTGTTGGAACGGGTAATGCAACAAAGATTCTTAAAGATGGTGACGAAGTTGAAGTAGATGCTGATAATGGAGTTGTGAATATCATCAGAAAAATGTCCCCCTAGTTTTTAGAATTCTCAGCGGTAAAAAATTAAGCTTAACTCTTATTAAGTCCACTTTGGCTAAAAGTGCCAGGAGTGGGCTTATTATGGGCTGTTGCTGGCTCCAAGGGCACGTAACTATTATCCGTGAATTCCACTGGCCCCATCGGAATTAATGGCTAAAATAGTGGCTAAAATGGCTAAAAGGAAGCTTTTTAGGGCTTCTCTTTAACCAATCCCTTAAGGATGCCGTTATTTAAGCGCATAAAGCACCCGAGTCTCTCCTTAGAAATCAAGAGGGGAGCAGGCACGCCTAAGAACAGAAGTTGATTAAAAACCAAGGAAATCTGAGCAGAACCCACTAGAAAGCCACTGGACAAACCATTAAAAACAATAAAGTGCTAAAAATTGTTAGTTTTAACCAATAATAAGCTATTCTTTTGAACCACTCACCCACTGGACAACCTCGGCTAGGATATATAAAGAAGTAATTTTAGAACAAATAGATACTTCCTCATTATCGTGGATTGAGGCGTGAAGATTAAATCTCATGGAAATAGAAGATCTTATCTGGAACGCTGGACTACGCCGCGGCCTTCGTGCCGAAACCATTAAGACCTATGTTTATGCCGTGGGTAAATTCCTTCGTACCTGTCAACTGGAACCACATCAGGTTACGAAAGAAGACGTGGAACGATACCTCTTCCAACTCATTAAATGGGGCCGGGCGGGGAGCACCGTTAATGTCTATCTCCATGCATTACAGTTCTTTTACAGGAATGTATTGGGAAAAAGGATACTTATTCAAATCCCTCCTCTAAAGACCATAAAACGGCTGCCCACAAGCCTTTCTCAAGAAGAGATGAGGAAGTTCTTAGCGGCTATAACTAACTCCAAGCATAAACTTATCGTAATCTTTACCTACGGCTCGGGCTTTCGGATAAGTGAAGTAGTCAGCCTGAAAGTAAAAGATCTGGATTTTAAAGCGGGTTATGGCTGGGTCCATGACGGGAAGGGGGGCCGGGATCGCCTTTTTATCATTCCGGAGAAACTGAAAGCAGAACTTCAGGAATGGATTCAGAACCATAAATTACAGCCGGATGACTGGCTCTTCTCCGGTTACCGACAGCAGCATTACAGTGATAGCAGCCTGCGGAAGATCGTTGAACAGGCCAGGCTAAAAGCTGCTCTCCCCCAACAGATAACTCCTCACACTTTACGCCATTCCTTTGCTACCCATGTGCTGGAGAACGGCTATTCCCTGATTGAAGTGAAAGAACTTCTTGGCCACAGCCGGATCGAGACGACGATGATTTACGCCCATATAGCTAAGCCAAAATTGGCTAATGTTCAAAGTCCGTACGATGCGCTCAATAATGTTGTTAAGACTCCTGCTTCAGAAAAGATATCATGATCCACGTTAATATTCATGAACCTGAAGAGATTATCACTTATTTACAAAACCACGCCGAAACACAAGTAAGCAACTTTACTCCCGGCGATTACTTGATTGGACACATCGCCTTGGAACGGAAGACGACCAGCGATTTCCTGCAATCCCTATTCCAGAAGCGCTTAATGGAGCAGTTGGGGCGGTTAAAACAATGTTATCCCAGCAGTTTTCTGCTCCTGGAAACGTTTGATTTAGCCTATTTTCAGAATTCTGCTTTACTTTACAGCACCATCTTAAAAATTATGTTGGAGCTGAATGTTCGCGTCATCTTTACCTCGACTAAAGAGCAGAGTGCTCAAGTTATCCTGCTCTTGGCGGGAAAGCAGCGGCAGGAAAGCACTAGCGCCGGGGTCATTATCCAGAAACGGAAAGAGGTTAATCTGCAGTTTTATCCGCCGTTATTGCTGGAAAAGGTTCCTGGCGTAGGAAGAAAAAGAGCCCAGGCTCTTCTGCAGCGGTTCGCTACCCTGCGAGATGTATTTCAGGCGAGCGAACAGGAATTGGCAGACGTCGAAGGCATCGGCAAGAAAACCGCTTCTGCCATAAAGTCCGTCTGGTCACAAAACTGTACTAGACGCTAGAGGCACTATTCAAAAGGTGAGTGATTTCTCTCAGGAAATCACTCACTGAACGAATAGTGCCACACCAGAGAAAAGTACTTAAGCAGCCGCTCTCTTCAGCATCATTATGCTCCGTGACTTCACTCCCCGTCTCTACCAGCAGACTATTCTCGGAACGGCCGCAGCGAAAAATACGTTAGTCGTGCTGCCCACCGGACTGGGAAAGACCGGAATCGCTTTGCTCCTAGCTGTGCAACGGCTGCAGCTTTACCCGATGCAGAAAATTCTGCTGCTTTCTCCCACCAAGCCATTGTGTGAACAACATCGGGCAACGTTCCAAAAGCATCTGGACCTTCCATCAGAAAAAATTGTCTTGTTTACCGGCAGCGTGGCTCCGGAAAAGCGCGGTGAACTCTGGCAGGAAGCGCAGGTCGTCATCAGCACTCCGCAAGGCCTGGAGAATGATGTCATTAATCGCCGGGTCAAGCTGGAAGAGGTCAGCCTGCTTATCGTGGATGAAGCTCATCATTCCACTGGTGAATATTCGTATGTCTGGTTAGCACAGCAGTACGATAAAGTGGCCCGCTATCCGCGTATTTTAGCCTTAACTGCCTCTCCCGGCAGCGATCTGGAGAAAATTAAAGAAATCTGCCAGAGCTTAAAGATTGAGAAGATTGAAGTGCGTACCGATAAAGATCCCGACGTCCAACCTTATGTTCAGCCGATTCATCTCCGCTGGGTTAAAGTTGATTTTCCGGAAGAATTTGTCCAGATCAGAACCCGGCTGGAGAACTGCAAGAAAAGCAAGCTACTGGAAGCGCAGCGTTATGGTTATTGCCATAATCCACAACTGATGAAAGGTGAACTGCTGGATTTGCAGGGGCAATTACAGGGCCAGCTTTCTTCTGGCGAACGGGATTTTGGATTGTTGCGTTCGGTCTCTTTAGTTGCTGAGGCTTTGAAAGTTGAGCATGCCTTAGAATTACTGGAAACCCAGGGTATTCCTCAACTCAATGCTTATATCACCAAGCTGCGAGGGGAAGCAGCGCAGGCCCAATCCAAAGCAGTGAAAAACCTGATGCTGGATGAGAATTTTAAAGCCGCTTCCTACCTCGTCGAGCAGCTGTTCCAGAGTGATTTTCCCCACCCTAAACTGCCTAAGCTGCAGGAGATCGTCCAGCAGGAGCTGGAGCACAACCCGACGGCTAAAATCATCATTTTCACTCAATTCCGCAATTCCGCTGATCTCATCTGTAAACGTTTTACCAGCGTCAACATCAGCAACAGCATCTTTGTCGGCCAGGCAAAAAAGGAAGGCTTGGGTTTCTCGCAGAGGCAGCAGAAAGAAATCATAGACAAATTTGCCGCTGGTGAGTTCCGCCTGCTCGTTGCTACCTCCGTTGCCGAAGAAGGCTTAGACATTCCCAAAGTGGACAAGGTCATTTTCTATGAACCGGTGCCGAGCGCTATCCGCAGCATTCAGCGCCGCGGCCGTACCGGAAGATTAGAGAAAGGGGAAGTAACGATCTTGATTACCAACAGTACCCGTGATGTCGGCTTCCGCTGGAGCGCTCACCATAAAGAGAAGCAGATGTACCGCAACCTGGAGCAGCTCAAGAAAGGGCTGTTGCTGCTTCCACCGGAGATCTCTGCCTCTTCCGGCATACTATCCTCCAGTGCACCATTATCCCGGTTCATTCCGGAGCAGCAGCTGGTAGCGGTTCTTGCTGATCATCGGGAGAAAGATAATAAGATCGTGAAAGAACTTATGGAAATGGGCGTGGCAGTGCGCACGGGACAGCTGGCCGTAGCGGACTACTTGGTTTCCGGCCGGGTAGCTGTGGAATTGAAACACGTCCCAGACTTTGTCGCCTCCATCATCGACGGCCGGTTGCTGGAACAGGTTCGGGCACTCAAGAAGAATTTTGATAAAGCAGTGGTCATCATTGAAGGTGAAGAGGATATCTACACTGTGCGGAAAGTTCATGCCAATGCCATTCGCGGCATGCTCTCTTCGATTGTGCTGGATTTTGGCGTACCGGTGCTCTATACTAAAAATGCTAAAGATACGGCTGGCCTGCTGGCGGTGATGGCTAAGCGGGAGCAGGAGAAAAACCGAGATTTCTCGTACCCTGAACGGAAACCCCATACTCTCCAGGAGCAGCAGGAATTCCTGCTTTCTTCCTTGCCCGGGATTGGCGTGGTCACGGCCAAGAACCTGCTGGCTCATTTTGGCAGCATTAAGAAAGTTATGATAGCAGAAAAGGAAGAATTGATGAACGTCGAAGGGATCGGGGAAAAGACTGCCCAGCGCCTGCAGATCTTATTTAAAGAGGAATATAAAAAAGAGTAAAGAGGGTTTTAAATAAAGCGTGCTTTTTTATTCCACGACGACGGTTCCAGTCTGTCCCGGATTCAGGTGGTTATGGTATTTCCAGGTGCCTTTCTCCCTAAAGACAAAGCTCCAGGATCCACCTTGTCGCAATCGCTGGCAGGCATCAAAGATGTTATCTCGATCCTTACTTTCACATTTGTTAATGTCCGACCCAGGATACGCTTTATGGGTGGGATGCACGGCGGAAGCCGGCCAGGCATCAACGGAATGTTCATTGGTCCATTCTACTTTATCTCCGGCTTTAACGGTAACGGTTCCGGGTAGGAAACCACTGGCCGTAATCTCCACGGCATGGGTTGCCGGACCACTGGGCTTGCTTGTGGTTGAGGTAGTAGCGATTTTTGTCGCAGGTTCAGTTGCCGTCTCTGTCGTTCCTTCCACTGGTGAGACCTCTTCGGTGGGGGTAGTTGGTTCGGGAACAATCGGTTCTGATGCTGCTGCCGGCTGTTTTCCAGCACAGGCTGCTACCAAAAGAAGCACTGCTGCTAATCCTAGCAATAATTGTAGTTGTGTTTTCATGGCCACGTTGCTCATCTCTTGCTTTATAAAGTTTACCTTGCTACAAACCCACTGTTAGAATAAAACTATTAAAATATAACTATTGTTGGTAATTGATTATCTAGACATCACACCTAGAGCTTCCAAGCTACAAATGTATAAATATGCGCCCCGCTCTTGGCGCTTGATGCCCTTTTCCAAGACTTTTCCCCGCCCGGTTGCCGGAAGCAACTATCCGCAGTGGGAAGAGGTATATTTAACCGAAGAAGAGGAGCAGCAGGTGGAGGAAGAATGCCAGCGGGAAAATTATCGCCTGCTCGATGAGTGTTTGGAGGAAGCCCGCTCGTTAGCGATCAAGCATGGGGTGAATAATGAAGATAACGTAGCGCGGCTGGCAATAACTTTGTTTGAAAAGAAAGCTTCTCATGTGGTGTATTGGAAAGAGGGTAAAGCGAAGGAAAAATTTGACCGGATGGAATAGAATTTTTGTATTTGTTTAGATTTTTCTTTCATGGAGAATATAAATCACAGAAAAGTTAGAAATGAGCTCAACAAATACCTTTTTTTTATTAAAAAGAGAGAAAGAAAAGGTGGTAAAAGAGGGGTTAAGAACTTTACTTAACAGCAACGTAAGGTTTAAATATAGAGACTACTTTTAAGTCGCAATCATGAAGGTGCTACCTCATACCTCAATCATCGATTATCTTGATGGCTTGAATTTAACTGGCCGGGAGCAGGTTAACATTTACCTTTTAGCTCAGCTTCAGGGCCAGTTGGACTGTCCACAACCAGGCTATATCTATGATTTCTCACTTCCGGTGGAAGTAGATGACCGGCCCGTATCACCACAGGGCTTTCCCCTGGCCCAGGTGTATAGTCCTAGGGAAACGAGAGAGTATGGAACCCGTCCATGGCGAGTTCAGGATCTTAAGGCGATACTAAAAGCAGAGGAAAAGAGATGGTACCCCCAAGAGCGCCTGCTGGAACCATTTTTGTATCAACATATTCCTTGGAAGTTAGAGCGCGGAATGTCCTCCGACAGCACGTTATATGTTTTCAGTGGTTTAGTAGATTTTGCTCAGGAGTTGGTTACTATTTTTACGTCAGCGGATCAGGGTGGCCGGGTTACGCTGGTGGGACGGGAGCTGGAGGAAGAATTCTTATCACGGCTCCGTTCCCGGACGGAAGGGATATTTCAAGGCTATCGCATCCGGACGCAGGAAGATAAAGATTTGTTAACGACGACGGTTCGCTGGCAATTGGGAAGCTGATTATAATACTTTCTCCATCCTCGCCAATTCCTCTTCCGGCTTGGCCCGCTCCACAAATTGCACGTTGAACTCCAGCCGGTCAAACAACTCATTCTTCCTGGTCTTGCCCATCACCTTGAGCTGCTCGCCCAACAATTCCGTCTTAACATCCTCAAACGCAGCCAGATTTTCCCGATACTGTGCCAATTCCTCTTCCGTCTTGCCCAGCAGATGATTGGTCTGGTTCTTCCAGAAGACACTTCTGATGGTGTTCGTTCCATCATCAAGGATCAGGTTAAGGACATAAGATAATTTCGGCTGGACCGCCCCGTGCTCAGCACAATGATAAGCTCCTTCCACCTCATTCAGGCGCTTGCCGCAATTGCTGCAGCTGTAAAAAAAACGCGGGTCAAAGATTTGTATGACCGTGCCCATCAATTCTGCCCCCTCCTGTCCGTCCTGTAATGCGGCGATGGACGTGCGTAGGTAAGACGTGCTACCACTTTGACGCACGGAAGAGATCTCTATCCCTTCCGGATTGACGGCCAGCTGGCTGCGGTCGCTGAGATGAAGCTCTTTATTCCCCTGATTATTTTCCCGAACGGTAGCGTCACGAATCAATAAGGTTTCATCTTCCTTTAATTTTTCCCAATCGTCCACCTGATTGTTCCAGAAGACCACCCGCAACGTGCCGGTCTCATCACCCAGCAGCAGGGAAGCTACTTTCCCGGTCCTGTCTTCTTTTTGAAATTCTCTCGCTTCAAACTTGCGGATGATCTTGCCGGCAGTAGAGATGCCTCTCATCCCGGCATAGAGCTCTTTCACTTTCAGCCTTTCCTGCAGCGAATTATAGATCTGGATGCCCAGCTCGTTGGCGATGATGTGAGCAGCTCCCTCCTCGCTGATCAGGCCGGAGAGCTCGTTGATCTTATCTTTAATTTTTTGCTCGAGCTCTCTGGGAGTTACTTTTTTGCTGTCAAAAATTTTCTCTTTTAAGTCGGACAAAGGGATCTTATACATGCTAACACCTCTTAACCTAATCTTAACCTGCTGATTTTTGCCTGCTGGTCTTACGCCAGCAACCGCTTTTTTCCGTTCTCCCACTCGCGCTCTTTTCCGTTAGGAAAAGAGTGTCTTTATAAGATTTTGGGTGATGGGGGAGATATTGTCGTGTCTGGAAAAAGCCACATTAAAATAAACCCCTCAATAATTCTCCAACCCCACCTTCTCCACCTGTACGTTCCAGGTCGGCTCTAAATTATTCACGTCCAGCCCCGCCTGAAAACAGTGAGCGGTTCTGGTGTCAAAATCAGCAACCACACTTCCCGCTTTAAGAACCGCGGGCATTTCCGTCTTCTCCCCTAAACGATGAATTCGATTAATCTCGCTGGTGCTTAACCTGTCCCGCAGAAGATCCCGCACGACATATTTTGGCACTTTCAATACTTTTATCAGTTCACCTTCTTTTACATACAGGTTGACATCCATCAACGTTAAGAAAAAAGCGCTGCTTTTTATACTTTGCGGAGTTGAATAATGCTTCACTGGAGTGAAGTATTACCTAGTAGGGAAAAGAATATATAGCAGAAAAGCCA
>JBBSWG010000042.1:0-11933 GCA_038046425.1 Nanobdellota archaeon | reverse complement strand
TCTTCTTTCGCCTGCTGGAGCTGGGATTTGGTCAGGGAAGTGGTCAGGAAGATGAGGAAAAGAGATACTACCACCATTATCACTACAATAATCATAAATACCGTGATCTGAGCCCTCTTTTTGTACATAGGCAGGGATAAAATAAAGGGGATTATAAAGGTTATTGAGGTGGATGAAGGGTATAAAGTAGTTATTGTCAACCAGACGAATTAAAATATTGCAAAATTGAATTACGGAATAAGAAAACGACAAGACCAATTATGATTGCTAAAATCAATACTATCATTGCTACGATTTTATGCCCCTCTTTGAGATCAGTCTCTTCATTCTTTAATTTTTTTGAGATTGGGGTAAATAAAATTATTTAAACCCTCCTGCTCAAATTTGATTGGCGGCTTGTAGCCAATGCCGGAATGAAGCCGTTTCTTGTTGTAGGTATGTGTCTGGCATACTAAAGTCAAAACTCCCCCATCCTTTTCTCTAATTCCTCATAATACTCATACCGTAAGGCATCAATCTCGTAAATTAATTTTTCCAATAAAATGTCCTTTATTTATAAATATCTCTTTTTTTAATGGAATTTTTTGGGAGAGTCGGGACGAACACTTTTAAATTCTTTCATCGATAGCTTTATTAGCATCTTCGAGGATACAGATAATCTGGTGAAAATGTCAGAAAAATATTATTACTTTGACACCTCAATCTGGATAGATATCTATGATAAAAGAGGCTACAATGGAGAGATAGCCATGAAACTCATGCAGAGAATTATCGTTGAAAATTTCTCCGTTATTTATTCTGACATGAATATCATTGAATTCAAAGATGTTGGTTTTTCAGATTATGAAATCAACCAGATGCTTAGTACTGCGAAACCAGATAACATTAAACTAGTTCATCCGACAAAAGAACAAATAATAGAAGCAAAAAGATTAGCTCGGCAGAGAGACGTGCCCAAAGGAGATGCACTCCATGCAGTTTTAGCACGCGATCATGGAGCACAGATTGTTGCAACAGACCTTAAGGATTTCAACAAATTGAAAGACATTACCACTATGAAGAAGCCGGAAGAACTAATCTAGGTCCACCCCTAATTTCCTAGCAACTTCCTTAAAGGCTTTATCTTTTGCCCGGTGTAAATCAGCATCTGTAATCTGTCTTCCTTTATGCACTCCTGCACCATAAGCCGCTTCTAGCCTTCTCAAAGCAGCCTTTGTTTCTAAATCGTGCATTTTATCTCTAATTGCTTCTCTGATGAACTCTGCTTTTGTAGCATACCTATTCACTTTCATGATTTTTTCCATGTCATGAATAAAGCTATCTTCGTATCTGACCGATACTGTTTCCATTGTAATACTTAGCAATACATAGTGCTATATAAATCTTTCGGTACGTTTTTACGATTTTTCTGCCTTTTCTCTAACTCTTCATAATAGGGATATATAGTGCAGGACCAAATTATTTGATTATTTTACCTGCACTATATTCCGAAAGACACAACTATTTTGATCACTTATTTGTGTCTTTCGCTATAGACCGAGAAAGCTTTTTAACCTTCTTTAGCCTAGCGCGTTCATGAACCTAAAACTGCTCCTGTTCTGCCTGCTCTTCCCCTTTTTCCTGCTCCTGCTCTCTTACCAGCTAACGCTCATCTTCTATCCCCTTACTCCGGCGCAAGAGCAGACGATTAACTTTCTGCAGGGAAAAGAAGAATTAAAAGCGAACTATACTGCTGCTGAGCTTTCTCATCTGCAGGATGTCCAGCAGATAATGAAGTGGGTGGATGTTGCTTTTACCGCTTTATTCTTAATGGTTATATTCTTAGCTGTTATGGTGCTGGCAACCAATTCCAAAACAGTCCGTTCCAAAACAATCAATTCTAAAGAGATCAGTTCCCAGGCCGAATGGAAGAAATTAGTACGTTGGGGCGGGCTCGTTACGGTAGCTCTGGTCTTGGTTATCCTGCTCTTCCTCCTGCTGAGCTTCAATACGACTTTTACTCTCTTCCACCGGCTCTTCTTCCCGCAAGGTAACTGGCTCTTTCCGGTAGAATCGCTGCTGATTCAGACCTTTCCGTTAGAATTTTTTGTAAAGATAGCAACAATGATTTTTCTTCTGGCTTTGGCTCTAGGAAGCCTTTTTATACTTCTGCCCACTTTCTTCCGCCATGACCTTCGGCGCCCGGGGAATTAAAGCTTTGATAGTAATCATCCTTATCGTAGCCTTCCTGCTAGCCTTATTCCTGATTGCCCTGCAGCTCTTCCTGATTATTCTGCCGATCGTGCTGGTGCTGGCTCTGTTGGGCTATCTTTGGCGCCTGCTCAGTAAAGGGAAACAGGGGAAAGAAAAACAAGAAACTGCTCCGGCCAGGCCGGTTAAGCATATTGATGTGAAGTATACAGTGAAGGAATAGTATGAAGTGAAAGGATGAACTCATTGCTCATCTTTATGGTACAAATCGAGAAAAATTAACTTGTTCTCACCTTGCAGGTAGGCATACGATAAACGAAATGAACCAAGATAGACCTCTCGTGTTCCTTTTCGTGCGTAGCGCATTGGTTTTCCAATTTCAGGATCAGCTATGATTTTATCCATCTGCTTTTCTATTCTGGTCTTGAGAAAAGAATCTTTTATCTTCCTGATTTTGCTCTCAAATAACGGGTCGAGGATAATTTCTACCATGATTCCATTCTCTTCTTAAATTCTTCTGCGGTGAGAGGACCGACAAATTCCCCTTTTTCATATCGTTGCCAGGCTTCCTCCGTTCTCCGGGAAAATTCCAGGTCCTCTTCAATATTTTCATCAAATTCCTCTACACTTTTTAGAATTATTCTTTTCCCTACTTTAATCACGACGAATTTTTCACCTTCCCGGAAATCTTTCCTCATCTCTACCGGAATGACAATCTGTCCCTTGGAACTCATAGTGGTTATTTCTAATTCAGCCATCGTTCATCACCAGGTAAGATTTGTCTTACTTATATATAAATTTTTCGGTAAAATTCTTAAATGAATAGATATTGTTTAGCTGAAGAGAGAATAATTTAAAATAAAAATCCGGCAAACAAATGAAATCCCTCCCCCTCATCCTCCTCAACTTCAAGACCTACCCGGAAGCGCTGGGTAAAGAAGAGCTGGCTCTGGCGAAGAAAATTGCCCGGTTCAAAACTGACCGATACCAGATCGTCATTGCTCCCACGCTGCCGCTGCTTAAAGAAGTGGTAGAAAACGTCACCATTTCCGTTTTTGCCCAGCATGCTGATCCGGTAGAGAGCGGAGCCCATACCGGCAGCATTTCCGTGAAGGAACTCAAGAACATTGGCGTGCAGGGAACATTGTTAAATCATTCTGAGAAGAAAGTTCCTTTCTTCCTGCTGAAAAAAACGATTATCCTCTGTCGGCAATACCATCTCACGACGGTAGTCTGTGCCTCTTCACTCACCGAGGTAAAAAAAATTGCCCCATTTAAGCCCGATTACATCGCTTACGAACCCACGGAGCTCATTGGCGGAAATATTTCTGTCACGAAAGCTAAACCAGAAATCATCGCCCAAGCCGTACGGGCTTCTTCCGTACCGGTGCTTTGCGGTGCCGGAATTCAAGGCCGAGATGATATCATGAAAGCTTTAGAATTGGGCGCAAAGGGGGTGTTGATCGGGCATGCGGTGGCCCGGGCTAAAAATCCAAAGAAATTCCTGGAAGGAATGTTGGGGTAATCGGTTTAACTTCCTCACCACTTATCGTACTTTCCTGACTGTTCCCCGTAAATCAAACGTTCCCGCCTTGTCTATTTTTACAGCTATCTTTTCCCCCAGCCGATAATCCCGGCCATTACTTTCCACCAACACCGGCTTGTAGGCAAAATTTCGGCCACACCATTGTCCCGGCTTGCTGCCTTTCTCCGTGATAACCATCTCTCCTTCCCAGTCCAGCCAGCGCTCATTCTGCATCTTTGAGATGTTCTGAAAGATTTCCGTGATGACCTTGGTGCGTTGTTGAATAATTTCTATCGGCAGTTGTTCCATCACTGCTGCTGGCGTGCCGGGCCGGGGCCAGAAGCGGGAAATATTAACGACATCCGGTGTTGTTTTTCTCAGCAGACTGACAGTGGCCTGATGATCTTCCTCCGTCTCCCCAGGAAAGCCGACGATAATGTCCGTAGCGAGAGTTACCAGGGGCACTCGTTGGCGCAACTCCTCCACGAGGGAGAGGAATTCTTCATTGGTGTTGCCCCGTCTCATCGCTTTCAGGATAGCATTACTGCCGCTCTGAGCCGGTAGGTGCAGGAATTGAAACAGGTGCGGATCATTAAGGAGAGGGAAAAGTTCCTGATAATATCGTTGGAAGTGAAGGGGATTCCCCATGCCAATACGAATCTTAAATTCTCCGGGCAGGGAGATTAATTCTTTGAGCAGCTGAACTAGATTGGTGCCCAGATCAAAGCCATAGCAACCGGTATCCTGCGATGTTAACCAAATTTCCTTAACTCCCTCCCGGAGCGCTTGGGCAGCAACGGAAACAATTTCGACAACCGGATACGACTCTAAATTGCCTCTAGCCTGCTTAGTCTTACAGAACGTACATCTGCTTAAACAACCCCGGCTGATGGGGATGATTTCCACCACGGGATTTTTCCTGATCTTGGGCAGGTTTAATGGTGGCATTTCTCCGGTCTCCAGCAGCTGCACGACATTGTCATGGAGCGCTTCTTCGACAACTTCCACGATATGGTGAATCTGCCTGGTGCCGAGCAGGGAGAATTTTTTGAGCTTGCCGGGATCAGACTGCGGGATACAGCCGGCAATGATGATTATTTTATAAGGAAACTGATTTTTGATCTCTTCCAGGCGGGTGTAGAAAGCGCTTTCGGTCGGGCCCTTAACCGTACAGGTATTAAAAATAATGATGTCTGCATCTTCTAATTTTTCCTGATACTCAAATTTAGCCTGCTGCAACAAGCCCGCCATTTGCTCGGAATCAGCGAAGTTATGGCTGCAGCCGTAGGTTTCCAGGTGAAAAGAGGTCATGCGCTACAGTACAAGGGGAACTTTTATAAGGATTCTGTTTATTCACAACCCCAACCTTCCCAAAATGATATCCTTTTCAAAGACTTCTAAATCTTCATAGCGCTGTCCAGTACCTAAAAACAAAATAGGCTTCTTGATGGTGTAAGCAATGGACAAAGGCGCTCCTCCTTTCTCATCCACATCCGCTTTCGTTAAGATGCTACCATCTAACTCCACCAGCTCATTAAACTGCCGGGCTTGCTCGATACAGTCATTCCCGGTAATGCTCTCGCCCACAAACAGTTTTAAGTCCGGTTTAGCGACCCTAATGATCTTCTCCAATTCCTGCATCAGGTTGGTGTTGCTATGCAGCCGGCCCGCGGTGTCGATAAGGACAACATCTACCTGATTCTTCTCGGCGAATTTCACGGCGTCAAAGGCAACGGCTGCAGCGTCAGCCCCGTAATCATGCTTAATCACCCTCGCTCCCAGTCGTTGTCCATGCTCTTCCAGCTGCTGAATGGCTGCAGCCCGAAAGGTGTCGCTGGCTGCCAGGACCACGGAAAGGTTGTTCTTCTGCAGATGGGCGGCGATTTTGGCGATGGAAGTCGTCTTCCCGGAACCGTTGATGCCAAAAAAGGCGATAATGTAAGGTTTCTTTTTCTGCTGCTTTATCTGTTGAACGAAATCGGTTGTATCAAAGGAAAGGATCTCCTGCAGGGTCTGCTTCAATGTCTCGATAATTTTCCCTTCCACATTTCTTGGCAAGGGCTTTTCGACTAATCCTTCTTTCAGATCATCTTTAATCCGCTCAATCACTTCCACGGAAACGTTATTTTCCAGCAAGGCTAACTCCAGATCCCAGAACAGCTCTTCAAATTTCTCCGCGGAGATGGTTTTGGTGGTGATGGTTTGCTTAATTTTCTCAAAGAATCCAACTTTTTCCGCTTCTGCGGGCATCGGTGCTTCCTGAGGCTCTCTTTTTTTGGTCGCAGTTACTTCTGTTACTGCTTCTTCTTTCTTTACTTCTTCTTTTTTGGTGAATTTTTTCTTAACTTTAGTGAAAAAACCTCCTTTTTCTTCTGGGAATGAGGGGCCGGCGGTAGCTGGTACTGGTTCCGTTACCGATGCGGTAATGGCTTTCTTGTTTTCAACAGCAACTTCAACTTTTTTTTCTTTCTCCACGGCCACTTCTGCTTTCTTTTTCTCAACTGCTTTTTCCTCAACTACTGCCGCTATTGGCCTCTCTGCCGCCACCTCCATTTTCTTTTCTACGACTACCTCTACTTTCTTCTCCACCACTGCCTCGGCCTTTTTCTCTACCGCTTCCTCTTCCGCCTTGCGGGAGAAGACCGACAAGGCCCCTTTCAATTTCTCCTTAAGTTTGCTGAACATGGTGTTTTTAATTTTTTGCCAACAATTTATTCTCTCCGCTAACCCCCTCCCCCTTCGTTCTCAATCTCTTTATAGATCTTCGTGGCGTGCCGCGCCAACTCCTGCAAGACGGCATCCGCTTCCACTAACCGTTCGCTGATCTCCTGCTTTTGCCTTTCCAGGAGAGCCGTGACCTGAGGAATGCTCTTTTCGACGGCGACATCGGCACCGACATTGACCAGCAGCGTGCTCGTATCGCTCAACTCCCCTTTAACAAAGATACCATTAGCAATCGGCGCTAAGAACTCATTGCCCGCTTTGGTCTTCTCCAGCTCCTGCAGGGCTTCAATGGAAGTTTCCAGCTCCGTATGTTGCTGCTGCAGGACTTCCATCTGCTCAGAGATCTGCTGCAACTGCTGCTGTAGCAGCTGGAATTGCAGGATCTTTTTCTGACGGTCGCTTTTAGCCGTCTCCTTGCTTCCTTCCTTGCTCCCCTCTCTGTCGGGATCCTTGCTGACCATAGAAACCGTATTTTGAGGATATTTTATAAGGGTTTTGCTAAGAACGGGGTAGATTACTGCTCATCCACATCCACCACACCCTCTTCCGTATCGTGCAGGATAAAATCCAGCTTTTTCCCCTGCAGCTTCTCTTCCCGGTTGCGCAGGAATTCAGAAATAGATTCACCGACCTGATTGCAGTAAAAGGCCTTAGCGAGCGTATAATCGAGGGAAAGGACTTTCAGCCAGTCGCGATGCTGGCGATAGTATCCGGGATGTTTTTCCGGTAGGGAATCCGTCACCAAAACGGGAACTTTGGCTCGCTGCAGCCGCTCTTCCGCACAAATGTCATTTTTCTTGCTTAGCAGGGCATGGGTGGCACAGATGTATACTTCTGCTCCCAAGCCCTGCAGATATTGTACCGGGCCAATTTTATAATTTTCATATTCTCCGACTAACGAGCCGGCCGTATCAATCATGTCATCAATCAAAATGACTTTTTTTCCTTCCACGTCCAGAGGCTTAAATTTTTGCTCCGCAACACCATGGGCAATCCTGTTTTTATCAAAAACATCATAGGGCACTTTTAACAATTTAGCCAGATAGCGTGCCCGGGACGCTCCTCCCGCATCAGGAGAAAGCACCAGAACGTGCTGGTCGTCATGATCAGTTCTCTCGCCGGGAACAATTTTCTCCTCATGATTTATCTTCAACACTTCCCGGTAATAGGCAGCAAATTCCGGCACGGCACTGAGCTCATCGACGGGGCCGTCGAAATGGCCCTGGGCCTGCCGGGCGTGAAAGTCAAAAGTCAGAATCCGGCGCAGCCGCGGCCCAAAGGCCGATGCCACAACTTCAAAAAAGAGTTTAGAGGAGATGGGGACACGTCCTTCATCCTTCTTATCCTGCCGCTGGTAGGGAATATACGGTACGTAAACAGTTGCCGAATGCATGCCTGACCTTTTCAGGGCATCGCCGATCACCAGCAGTTCTACCAGATCAAGGTTGGGGTCACGGAACTTATGGAAGACATGCACATCTTTCTCCCGCACATTTTCCTGAACCTGCACAAACAGTTCTCCGTCGTTGTGCTGCTTGATTTTTCGCTTCACAAAGCGCAGGTTTTTTTCCTTGATTTCTGCGAGAATTTGCTGTCGCTGCGGGCTGGGCCTAGGAAATTCCTTGTCCATGCGGTTGCGGATCATCTCTTCCAAATGGCGGCCACTCGGTTCGGCGTTGCGGCTGTTCAGCAGCACCACGTTCGCTAGCTTTAAGAATTTCTCATAGCGGAGAAGCCGATCGAGCTCTTTAGTCATTGATTAAAAGACCAGTAGTAGGCTTTATAACAATTTGTTTACTAAGATAGAGCTATTAGGGACTATAGAGGGAAGAGGCCGAGACGAGCGGCAGAGAATTTTACGGCTTATACCTCTCCATCGTCCGGGGAAAGGGAATCGCATCCTTAATATTCTCTAATCCGCAGATCCATTTAATCACCCGCTCTACCCCTAAACCAAAACCACCATGGGGTACACTGCCATACCTTCTCGTGTCTAAATAAAATTCATACTGGGCCGGATCCTCTCCCTGCGCCCGCAAGCGGGCTTTAATCTTCTCCAGGTCATGCTCCCGCTGCGAGCCGCCAATGATCTCGCCATGCCCTTCCGGTGCCAGGAAATCACAGCCCAGCACAACCTCTGGATCTGTGGGATCTTCCATCATGTAAAACGCTTTCACCTTTTTGGGATAGCGCGTGCAGATGATAGGTACATCGTAGAGGTTAGTCAGCTTCTCTTCCTCAATTGTCCGCAGATCTTTCCCCCACTCCACTTTCATCTTGCACTTGTCTTTAAGGATCTTGAGGGCGTCGGTATACGTTAAGCGCACAAACGGTTTTTTCAGGACAGGTTCTAGTTTAGAAATGTCCCTCTCCAATATTTTCAGCTCTTCTTTATTCTCTTTAAGGACTTTCTCCACCACAAATTTAAGCAGCTTTTCACCATAATCCTGAATATTCTCAAAGGTGCACCAGGCGACTTCCATCTCCGCATGCCAATATTCCGTAAGATGCCGGCTGGTTTTACTAGGCTCGGCGCGAAAGCTGGGGGCGATGGTGTAAATTTTTTCTACGCTAAAGATTGCTGGCTCCGCATAGAGCTGCCAGCTCTGGGCTAGGAAAACGTCTTTCTTATCAAAATAATTGACGGAAAAGAGATCGCTGCCACCTTCACACTGCACCGCCTGAAAGATCGGGGAATGGTACTCGTAAAAGCCGTTCTTCCGGAAGAATTCGTGGATGGCGCCAAAGACGGTGCTGCGGATTTTCAGGATAGCAGTCATTTTCCGGCTGCGCAGCCAGAGATGCCGCTGGTCAGCCAGGAATTCAGCAGATAAATCCTTGCCGATGGGAAAATTCTCGCTCTTGCCGATTACTGCATACTTCTTCACCTGAATTTCATAACCGGTAGGGGCACGTTCATCTTTTTTCAGTTCGCCTAGGATCTCCAAGCTGGCTTCGACCTGCAGATGATCAATTTCCTCCCAGGTTTTCTCGAACTTGGTGCGGTCGAAAACGCATTGGATTAAGTTGCTGCTGTCGCGGAGAACCACGAATTTAAGTTTATTGCTGCCGCGCTCGCGGTGGATCCAGCCGTGGACCGCAACTTCGCCCTGGCCTTGGTTGATAGCGTCCTGGATGGTGAGGAGTTCAACAGTAGTGGATTTGGCACTGCTAGGTTTGGTACTAATGGATTTGATGCGGGTAGATTTGGACATGGTAGCAAAAGCAATAATTCTCTATTTATAATGTTTGTTGTTTTGAGTAATACTTTGTCGTGTCCGGAAATTATTTCGCCAACCATTTATAAGCTTGGATGTCCTTCGGGGCATGACTAAGCTAAACAAAAGGAGGATTAAATGGTTGGTGGACCAAGTGGCCAAACATCAGAAAAAGCCAAAAGAAGTAGCTTCAGTGTATGGAATCTCAGAACGGAGAGTCCAGCAGCTCGTAAAAGATTACGGAAAAACAAAAAAATATTCGGAACTTAACCCAGCAAGGAGGCCTAAAACAAGGCTCTCCTCGTTATTAGTGAAGAAGCATGGACGTTTGCATTAAGAACATCAACGATGAAGGCTGGCGCACGTTTAAGTCTGAATCGATCCGGCATGGCCTTAAGACGGGAGAATTTTTTAATCGCCTGGTGGAAGAGCATGAAGTACACTGTTCCAATGCCAATTGGAAGAAAGCCCTGTATGGAGAAAAGACCTGTAAAGGGATTCTTAGCGCCGATTCCTGATTTTGACTTCTTTATTGCGGCCATTGCTATTGCCTCTGGTGCGACTTTAATAACACGAGATCGCCATTTTAAAGATATTCCGGGATTGAAAGTAGAGCTGCTGTAGAAGATTTTGTGATACTAACATTTTTGCGCTAAACATTGATTGTAATTTTCCGCTTTCTCTTCATTTCAAACCCTGGCCACCGCCAGCTGATGCACTTTAACTGCCCTTCCGGACGGATCGGCCATCCCATTAAATTGCTGGCTCCAGCGATAGGCCGTAGGGGTAGAGCAGGCAATGGATGGGCCATATTCTACGGTTAAAGCTGCCGCGGTACTGGGAAAGAGCTCTTCAAAGATCATACGATACAGGTAGGCTTCTTTGGTGGTAGGAGTATGAATGGGAAACCGCTCTGCTGCTTTGGCGAACATTTCATCACTAACTTTCTCTTCCGCATAGGCTTTCAGGGAATCAATCCAGCCATAGCCCACACCGTCTGAAAACTGCTCTTTCTGCCGCCAAAGGATGCTCTCGGGCAGGTAGCCTTCAAAGGCCTTCCGCAGGATATATTTTTCCGGTTTGATTACTTTCTGGCCATCCTTTTCCTGGCTGTTCTGGCCGGGCTGGCTGCACTGACCACACCTTTTATCTTCGGGATCAATGCTCATCGCATAATCAAGGAAATCCTTTCCTAAATACGGCACTCTCGCTTCTACGCCCCAGGCGGCCATAGACTTATTTGCCCGCAAACAGTCAAATTTACTGAGTTTCTGTAACTTGCGCACGGTTTCTTCATGGAATTCCCGGGCATCAGGAGCCATATGAAAATAGAGGTAGCCACCGAACACTTCATCTGCTCCCTCGCCGGAAAGGACCATTTTAATCCCCAGACTTTTGATCTTTCTGGCCATCAGATACATCGGCGTCGAGGCACGAATCGTCGTGACATCATACGTCTCAATATGATAGATCACGTCGCGCAAAGCATCGATCCCTTCCTGAACGGTATAGATAAATTCATGGTGCACGCTGCCGATATGTTGAGCAACTTGTCTAGCAAAAGGCAAATCCGGCGAATCTTTCAGCCCGATGGAGACAGAATGCAATCGGGGATACCAGGCTTCTTCTTTATCACCTGATTCGATGCGCTTGCGGCTGAACTTGGCGATGATTGCGGCGATGACCGAAGAATCTAGGCCGCCGGAAATCAGCACGCCGTACGGAACGTCAGTCATCAATTGCTTCTTGACTGATTTTTCTAATTCCTCACGGAGTTTTGAGAGGGATACTTTTGGAGTAGGGATTTGTTGAGCCCATGCTGGCTGATACCAAGGCACAAATTCACCAGTCTGTTGGCCACTAACCCCTCTCAGATAATGCCCCGGAGGAAATTCCTCTAACTGCTCACAGTACGGTTCAATAGCTTTCATCTCGCTGGCAGCATAGAGCACGCCCTCTGAATCCCAGCCGATATAAAGGGGGCAGATGCCGATATGGTCCCGGGCGATAAAGAATTCTTTAGTCGCAGGATCATAGAGACAGAAGGCAAAGATGCCGTCTATCTTGTCAAGAAAATCTGGCCCGAACTCGTCATAGAGATAGAGCAGGACTTCACAATCTGATTTAGTCTGCCAGTCGTGCTGCTTTTTCAGCAAGGTACGGAGCTGAACATGGTCATAGATTTCACCGTTGACGGTGAGAACCCTTTTAGTCTTGCTATCGATCAATGGCTGCGCACCGGAAAGAGGATCAACAATCGCTAACCGCTCATGTGC
>JBBSWG010000041.1:0-6155 GCA_038046425.1 Nanobdellota archaeon | reverse complement strand
GATAGTGCCCTTCCCCCTGAACAACGCCGCCGGTGCAAGAAGGACGGAACGTCCTTCTGCACAGAAGGGACTTCGTTCCTTCTTGTGCCGTGAGCCTCGCCGCCGCTCAATATTTATCTCGCAGCAGATCACAATAGTACTCGAAGGCGGCGGAACCAGCGAACGGATCTCCGTAACCACCACCGCTCGGCTCACCTCTTGGCACAGGCGGCGTTGTTCAGGAAATCACCCCCAAAATGGATTGTGCCTGAGAAATCATTGTTAAAAGGATACGGTTTAATTGCCTGGAATTAATTGTTTTGTCAGAACTGGCTTCCCCAATTCTTTATAAACTTCCCCTGCTTTCTAACTCAGGAAAAAGAGATAACGGCTACAATTATCAGCAAGTCAATATTTAAAGTCTAAATATTTTAAAGATGAAAAACCTGGAAATCGCTAAAATCCTGTACAATATCGCTGATATCTTAGAACTGCAGGAAGTGCCGTTCAAGCCGCAAGCCTACCGTCGGGCAGCTTTAGCCATTGAAAATCTTGCGGAAGATATCGCGGCCGTCGCTGCCCGAGGCGAGCTTATCACTATCCCTGGTGTCGGCGAAAGCATTGCTGAGAAGATCGAAGAATTCCTGAAGAGCGGCAAGGTACGGCATTATGAGCAGCTGAAGAAGGAGATCAAGATTGACTTTGAGCAGCTAAGTTCCATTCCGGGCTTAGGGCCTAAGAAGATGAAAGTGCTCTATCAACAGTTAGGGGTTAAAAATCTTGCCGATTTGGAAAAAGTTATTAGCAGCGGAAAACTGCAGGCCGTGCCCGGCTTTGGTGAGGAGACGGCCAAAAATCTGCTGCAGGGAATCCAGCTCGTGAAAAGCAGGCCCAAACGTTTTCTCTATGCCCAGGCCGCACCGATGGTCCAGGAGATTCTGCAGAAATTCCGCACCCACCCCTTTGTGCAGAAGATAGAGATTGCCGGCTCGTTCCGGCGAGGAAAAGAAACCGTGGGTGATTTAGATTTTTTAGTGATTTCCAACCAGTCAGAGAAGGTGATGGCTGCTTTTACGGCCATGGCCGAAGTGAAGGAAGTCTTAGCTAAAGGCACGACCAAAGCTTCCGTACGCCTGAGCAACGGCCTGCAGCTCGATCTGCGGGTTCTTCATCCCAAAGAATGGGGCTCAGCTTTATTATATTTCATCGGCAGCAAGGAGCATAACGTGGAACTGCGGAAATTGGCCTTGAGCAAAGGCTATACGCTCAGTGAGTATGGTTTGTTTGTGTTGCCAGGAAAGAAAAGGCATCCGGGAAAGAAATGGGTTGCCGGCAGAAACGAAGAAGAGATTTACCAGAAGTTAGGTGTGGATTATATGGAACCGGAAATCCGGGAAAATACCGGCGAGATTGCTGCCGCTCAAAAACATACTTTGCCAAAATTGGTGACCGCCAAAAATATCAACGGCGTATTTCATAACCACAGTACCTGGAGCGATGGGAGCAACAGCCTGCTCGAGATGGCTCAGCAGGCCGAAACGCTGGGCTTCAAGTTCATCTCCTTCAACGATCATTTTGGGCATATGGGGATTACCAACCCGCTTAATGAAAAGCGTTTGTCGGGCTATCTGCGGGAGATCGAAAAAGTGCGGAAGAAAGTAAGTATTCGCGTATTTTCAGGGGTAGAGATAGACATTCTTAAAGATGGAACTCTTCCGTTATCCCCTACAAAATTGAAAGAGCTTGATGTGGTTATCGCCTCCGTTCACGTCTCCCAGAAAATGCCGGAAGCGGAGATGACCGGGAGAGTGTGCCGAGCCTTAGAAGAATATCCGGTGAACATTCTGGGGCATCCTACCGGCAGGTTACTGAATGTGCGGGAGCCCATCGCCCTCAATTTAGAAAAGGTCTTTGAAGTAGCTAAGCACAGGAACGTCTTCCTGGAGATTAACGCCCAGCCGCCGCGGATGGATTTAAACGGGATGCAGGTGAAAGCAGGCCAGCAGGCGGGCTGTAAGTTTGCTTTAAGCACCGATGCGCACTCCCTAGTGGGCCTTTCTTTTTATCACTATGGCCTGCTCAGTGCGCGAAGAGGCTGGCTGGAGAAGAAAGATCTGTTGAATTGCTGGAATCTGCCGAAGATTGAGAAGGTGATGGAGAAATAAGAAGGTTGGAAAAATAATAATATCTTAAAAGAAAAATAAGAATATTTCAAAATTTTTCTGCAAGAAAAATTTTACCTCTTCATCAACCTTAACATCTTCTCTGACACGGCCAGGGCCCGGGACAATTCTCCAGCCACTAAATCCCCATCATTGCTCTGCACGGCACTTTTAGCCGTAGCGATATGTCCTTTCACCAGGTCAATCTTCTCCCGCTCCAGGATGTAATCAGTCATCGCGCTCAGGACGTTAGAGGCGGTAACCAATTCTGAACCCACCAGATGCGGCTTGCCCTTCTGCCAGTAGCGGTAGGCTAACGATAAGTGCATGTTCAACTCTTTCAAGCGGGCCTCTTTGCCTTCACGGTGTTCGATCATGATTACAAGAGGGTTGGGGGCTAGAGAATATAAAGCTTTCCGTTTTTGATTAACATCCATTTGAAAAACGCCGCCTGGGCCGTGAGCCTCGCCACCGCCTGCAGTCTCTCTCGCTGCCTGATCGTAGTCCTATTCTAAGGCGGTGGAACAAGTGAACAAAGCCTCGTAAACACCCCAGCTCGGCTCACTTCTTGGCCTAGACGGCGGCGTTTTTCAAAGAACCAATCACTCTCCTCCTTCCCTCACTCCTCGCTCTGAGCCATGGTCTCTTCAAATTCATCAGCACAGGTGATAGAACAAAAAGCATACTCTTCCCCTTCAATTTCCCGGAGAACCTTCCTTTTTTCCTTGATAGCCAGACCACATTCCGCACATTCCTCTACCTCTTCTTCTTTCTCATACCCTTGGATGAACCCTTCCTCTTCCTCATCAAAAATCTCTTCTTCCAGCTCCTCCTCCTGATGGTCTTTCTCCGTGTACTCGTCGTCCATACAACGGCGGGAAAAGCTCCCTCTTTTAAAGATTATGTATATGAGGTATATGTTTTCAGAATGAGTTTGCTGATGGTCTTAATGGAACGGTTCCAGGAGAATAAAGACACGGCCGTTCGGCGGGCCTGTCTTCCCAGCCGGGCGGCAGACGTCGGATCCGCTAACAGTTGATCTATCCTTTCCGCGAGCACCGTCGCACTCCGACGGGGGAAAAAAAGGCCATTCTGACCATGATGGATGTAACGCCGGGGGTAGCCCACTTTCGTCACCAGCACGGGCAGCCCGCTGGCCAGCGCTTCCAGCGTGGCTAATGACGTTGTTTCCGTCAGGCTGGGCATCACGAAAATATCAATCGCTTTAAGGTACTCTTCCACATTGGGAATGAAGCCGGTGACGCGACATTGGGAAGAACCTTTAAATTTCTGCACCAGCCGCTCTTCGCCATCACCCACCATCAGCAAGAGGGCTTTTCTCTTTAATTGAGGCATGGCTTTCAGCAGGAGGAGGGTATTTTTCTCCTTAGAAATCCGGCCAACGTAACCAATAAGGGGAATTGGTGGGAGATGCAGCTTTTTTTTCCAGCGCGATTTACGCTGGGTGGGGAAAAAGCGTTTGATGTCCACGCCGAGACGGGCCACACTGATTGAGGTTTGTACCCCTGCTTTCCGCAACTCTCCTTCCAGTTCCGGATACGGTATCAGCAGCCGATCAGCGCGATTATACCAATAGACAAAGAATTTCCGTAGGAGAAAGGCGTTCAGCCGATTCAAAGAGAAATATTTCTCCAGGAATTCCCAGGGAGTGTTGTGGATGTACAGCAACACTTTTTTCCCCTGGCGCCGGGCAGCTCGCAGGGCTAAAAAACCGACGGGACCAAGCTCCTGGATGAAAATGATGTCCGCCTGCTGGACGGCCTGGCTGATTCTCTTTCGATTACGGGAAGAGAAGCGAATCGAATTATAGGTAAGCAATCTGAGCCGCGGGGAAAGATCAAGAAAGGTCGTTGGCACGGGCTTAAATTGAGCGGGAGTGCGGGCAGCGTTGAATTTCGGCACCAGTAATGATAGTGTAAAATGGAATTGGGCCCGCTTCATAAATTCTTCCATGAACATCAGCACGCCATCTACCTTTGGATAATAGGTATCTGCCGCCAGGAGCAGTTTTAATTTTCCGTTTGGTTTTATCATCTTTTAATTACCGTACTTTAAAAAAGTGTTCGCCAAAGCTTTTGCCGAGATGAATCCCATCCTTAACCGCCCGGAAAAGGACCAGCAGCAACAAAGGGTAAATGGCATTATACCGCTGGCTGGGGAATTTCCGCAAGGCAGCCATTTTTATGTTAAAAGTAGCAGAGATGTCAGTATAAAGTGCCGGGTAGCGGGTCTTGATAGATATGGGATTCCAGATGGAGTACAAATACACGTCCGGCTTTCTCCTGGCTTTGTTCCAGACATCCATCGTGATCTGATGTACGGCCCGGTGATCGGGATGAGGATCTTCATCGCTGTGGGTGAAAATTTTGTTCGGTTTTATGTGCTCCAACAGACGAAGAAGCTGGCGGTCAACTCCCTGCCGCTGATACGTCTGTAGATAAGAGAGTTCCGGTAAGTCAAAGAACTTAACGCGACAGCGGAGAATCCTGCTGGCTTCCCGGGCTTCCCGGGCCCGCAGTGGTTTAATCACCTGCTTTTTCATCCAGGGATGGGACTTCTCACCATAAGAGAAGACCACCACCAAGACTTTCTTCCCCTGTTGGGCGTATCTGGCGATGGTTCCGCCGGCACCGAGGACAAAGTCATCAGAATGGGCACTTAATACCAGAATAGTCTCCCGCTGTGGCATAGGGGGGAAGGATACAGCAATGATTTAAGTAGTTTTCTCTAGCTCCCCTGCAGGTTGAACCCGCCACTAAACTGCCCCATTAACTTATCAGCACTGTCGTATGCGATCAGGCTGATGCGGACGTCCGCCAGATCGCCAGCAGTAATCTGGTTGTAGGCAAAGCCCTGAGGCACGTTGGTTATTTGGGTATACACTCCGCCTGCTTTTATTGTCTGCCCCGAAAGAGGGATAGAAATCTTTTTCTTGATCATGTTATCTTCGGTATCATAGCCTTCCACCAGCATAATCAGGTAAGTGGGCTTAACGGCCCCTTCTTCATTGTTCCTGAGAGTGTAATCAATCCTGGTAATTTTTCCCCAGGTTCCTTTCCAGTCATACTTGACATCGTTCAGGGAAAGAGCTACTTTACTATAGGACGTGAGGACGGTCTCTTCAGCAAGGGTCGTGGTAGCTGCGGTATCAGTAGTATTTGTAGTGTTCGCCACGGTCTCCGCAGACGTGGCACCAGAACTGGCATCAGCCGTTCCCGAGCTGGAAGTATTGGCAACGCTTTCTTCCGTTTTAGAGGTTCCGGTTTCTGCTTCTTTTTCATCGGCAGAGAAGTCAGGCAATAGCCCCGTTACGAAGCCAGTAACAAGCTCAGTGACACCGCTCGTCCAAGATTCTTTTTCCGTTTCTGTAGATTCTGTCGCTGTGGCAGCGGCAACCGGTGCTTCAAGCACCGCCTCTTCAGCAGTACTAGTGCTAGCGCTGGTTAGGGCCTCCCCAGGTCCGGCGGTAAATCGGCCTAAATAGAAAACAGCAACGAGCATCAACAGCAATACCATCCATTTAATGATTCGGCGGGGCTTGAGCCGGATATTGATGCTCATCTCATGGTCTAATTTGCTCTCACCCATAGCGAGGGGAAAAAAAGCCATTATATATAAATGTGTCGTTTAAAAAAAAAAGCCCCCGGGGAGATTTGAATTCGGGAATACTAAGGTATTTCTCCCGACCCCCTGATTTCTCTCGTACCGACAGATAGTGGTGATACAAGTCAGGTGCTCTGGCCACTGAGCTACGGAGGCTTTCCCCGAAGGGGGAAGGGTGATTTTATTAATCTTTTGGGCTCTGAGACCAGGGTGTTGAAGTCCTGCCGACGTAATACTTCATTATTGTGAAGCACCACCAGCATCCTAAAGTCAAAATTCCCTCGAAGTTCTCTTCGAGAGCGTCGCGAGGGGTTGCTCCCTACGGGAACGCAGCTCCTACGGAAAATGAAGTAGGAATTTTGAAGATGCTGGTGGTGCTTCATAGGAAGC
>JBBSWG010000040.1:25550-45235 GCA_038046425.1 Nanobdellota archaeon | reverse complement strand
AATTTTTTCAGCTCTGAAACGCTCAAAAACTGCGGTTTTTGGCGCCCCAAAAACTTCGTTTTTGAGGGAATCAACTTCGTTAAATCGCATACGTTTCTGCCTTTCTTCTCACCATTCTTTCTGCCACCGCTGTAACTGCGCCCGCTGGCGATGATTAGGATGCACTGCTGGCCGCTTTCGCTTGATGAAGCGGATGGCTTCCTCCACCGTTTTACCTTGGGTAATAAGATAAGCCGCCACCAGCGTAGGTGCCCGCCCATGGCCACGTTCACAATGGAGATAGCATTTGATCTTCTGTTGCTGTAGCTCCTGCAGGAATCGTACCCCCACCCGCAGCTGTTTCAACGAAGGAGCAGCAAGGACTTGTCAAAATCCTTCTGGCAGCACATGTTGGTGCCGAGGTAGAGCCAGGGAGTTATTTGGGAGTATTCAAAGGTCAAGGGTGGATGTTTCATGGTGATGCCTCTTTTAACGGAAAGCCTCTGTTTTTATCTTTTTGAACTATTAGGATTTTTCGAATAGTTATAGTTTCGTCTAATTCTTTGGTCATTTTTGGAGTAATTCGGTTTGTTTTCCCCCCCGTTAGAGATCTGGATTATGCGCTAATCTTCAATCTGAAAATACGCCGGCTTTAATCATCCTACAGCCTACGCTTTAATATATTTTCTGCCCGACTTATGGCCAAAGTCAATTTTCTCTATGTATCTTTCCAGCACTACCATAATCTTCTCAAAATCGTCTATTTTTTCCGTTAACAACTCAAACACCACGTCGTCATCAATTTCCGCATAGCGATGAATGAGGATATTACGAAGACCCTTCATGTCTTCTACCAGAGAAAGTATTTCTCCGGAAAATACCTTTTTCCCCCGCAGCTTCACGAAAATGTCATCCAGATCTGAAGGTATGCCCAGATTCAGAAAAGAATGAATCATCGAAAAGATATCGATTAAATTCTGGATGCTGAATTCCAGCCTCTTGTAGATGCCATCTTTCAGCAGTTTCAAAGCTTTAAATTCCTCAACGTCGGCAGGAAGCGACTGCCGGATGAGTTCGAGATTGTCTTCGATCTCTTTTAATTTCTGGATGATTCTCTTGACGTCGATGGATCCAGTTTTATTCGTAACCAGGTTCATAGCCGCACCTTTGATTTGTCCCGGGCAATGTAATAAGAATAGATTGGTTTAAAATCATCATACTCCCGAATGACGTCTAACGCCCTTTGGACCGTCTTCTGTTCATCACGGCAGTATAAAAAAGTTCCGGCAATGATGCTCTTCTGGAGATAGAGCGGTAAATCCTCAAAGATTTGCAGGTCGTAAGCGGAGGGAAGTCTCCCCAATAATTTAATTCTCATTCTAAGCCTTTCCTTTGTCGGGGCTTTTAGGGAGATACAGACATCAATGTCAGAAAACGGTGTCTTTTTTTTCCGCTGCACGGAGCCATAGAGTACTACAAACTCAGTTTTAGGCAGGAAGTGCAGTTCCTGGAGGTGATGCAGGATGGTGGTTTTGATATTCATGGAAGAGGGAGAAGTGGAAGAGGCTTATTAACGTTTTGGTAGTTTGGGCTTAAGGCTCCGGGCAGAGAATAATTACTAAAGAAATGGTAGATTAATTTTGTCCCACCGCCAGTGGGAATGGTATAAAGGGGTAAAATTGGTTCTCAGGAAAAAACTTTCTGAAATGATTTCTCATTGAAAACATATTTTCCATTCAAAAAGTGGAGTACTTTCCGCGCATCCACCTCCGCATTCTTCAAACAGACGCTCGCCCCCGGTGAGGGCGTAATGTTAAAAATGATCCTATCACCCAGAATCTTGGCTTCGCCCATCTCCAGCTTTTTCTCTTTGATATTGACGAGCTGGGGCCGGATCCCGCCAATGGCCGGGTCAAACCGCAACTGCCGGTATTTCAGGGAAGGGATTATTTTCCGGGCATCACGCAGATAAAAATATTTTCCTAACACTGGCAGATCATAACTAAAATTGCGCAGGATGTAGCGTAGGATGACGGGAGTAAACGTTACTTTAGCCAGACTCTGCACCCCAGCTAAGCTCCAGGCTGACGTCTTCAAAAAATCAGGAAACGTCTGCCAGCGGCTTTTTTCCAGGTAGGGCAGGGCTTTTCCCGTCGGACCAAACCTCGTTTCCTCTGGATTTTCCACGTCGGGATCGCCATGGACCGCGGCAAACGGCAAGGAAGGTGTTTGCATCGTATACACTTTTCCATTCAATACTTTCCTGGTGCAATAAAACCCACCGACGATGGGTAGAATTCCGTATTCTTTGCCATAGCCCAATTTCTGGGCAAAAATCAGGCTATGAGCACCCGCCGCAACGACAATGACCGAAGCAGTAATTTGTCTGTCTTCCAAAGCGATGGTATAAAAAGTGTTTTGAGGATCTTGTTGGGGATGGTGATGATTCTCTTTGCTGATTCCTTCTTTAATTATACTTTTTACTTTTTTCCCCAGCATAATTTCTATGCCCTGGCGCTTTTGTGCTTCCTGGACAAACGATTCCGCTAAAGCACTAAAATTAATCGCATAGCCATGGGGGGAGCATAAGGCCAGTAAGGGAACTGCGGGATCACGCTCCTCCACAATTTTGGGTTCCAGCTGAGCGATCCCTTCCCGGCCGATCTTCCGCAGCTCAGGAAAGAGGTGCTTGATCTCTTCATAGCGCTGCTCCAGAGCCTTAATTTCTTTCTCACCCACAGCTAGAACCATCTTATGGGTTTTAGCAAACAGTCCCTCTTTATTCTTTTCCTTTTCTTTCTGCTCTACATAGTTAGCCACCAATTCAGCAGCTGCCTTGACCGTCGTGGCCTTGGCTAGGCTGTAATTGGTCTCAATATCGCCAAAATGCAGGGTCTGGCTGTTACTGTTCTTATGGGAATTGACTTGTGCCAGTTTTGGATATTTTTCCAGAAGGACTATTCTAGGAATAGTGGTATATCTGCTTAAAACATAAAGGAGAGCGCTGCCCGTAATGCCGCCGCCGATGATCAGGACGTCGTAGTCCGGCCTTGTTCCACTCATAGTTAAGCCCCAAAAAGCTGCTGCTTTAAGAAGGTTGTCCTAACCGGGGCGTTGCGGTTAATGGTTAGATTTATCCCATATTCTCAGGAAATATTCCCGATACATCTCCGCAATCTGTAGGAATAGGGCTGGAATGGAAGTTGTAGAAGATTTTTCGCTGGTGGGGGGAGAGGGCAGATGGTAGTATTTGTTGTCCGATTACCTCAAACATAATTGCAAAATGTTTTTAAATAGTAAAAACATTAACTACTTATGAAAACACTGGTAGGGGTTATTTCAGTATTTTTACATTGCTCTTCTCCATATCAGCGGATAAGCAGTGAACCAGTTCCCAAAGGTATAACGGTAGAACCAGAAACACAATTGTCTGCCGAAAGCTCCGCTCCTAAAGCTAAGAGAATTAGGGAGATTTTAAATGGAGTGTTGCAGGCAAAACTGAAAAATAATCCTAATCAAAAAATTGATGAATATAGAAAGTACGTTGAAACTTTAAGATTTAATTTTTCAGCTTATATCAGCACTCCGGATACAGATAGAAACCCAGATAGCATATGTAAACAACAAAAAATAAAAAACCAACTAAAACCACGCTATGTTGAGGATCATCCCCGGGAGTATAGTTGTTTCGGTCTAACTGGCCTTTCCGTGGTTTGTCTGGACAGAACCATAGCCGCTCGAGCACAGCAAGAGCAGAAAGAATGGTTTAAACCTTTGCTCGGGGAGATAGCAAGTTACGAAGCCCTTCAGAGGTTTGGGGAAGCAGCCCGGATTTATGAATATTTAAGTGATCATCGTCAAGCAGAAAGATATAAAGATGCCTGTAACACGGAGGAGATAATTGCTTTAACGCCGCCGGGAGACTTATCACAATTAGCAAATCATTATCAATTTGATATTAAAGATTTGTTTAGTGCCGGAAAAGTAGAATGGCTCCGGGGGAATCAAGAAAAAGCTTTACAATTAATTGTTCAATCCCCAGAATTTAAAGGAATGGTAGAAAGAAGCAAGAGATTACTGTCGGAAGCAAAACTAGATCAGGCTGAACAGTTTCTTTGGAATGACCAACGCCTGCCTTTTTATAAAGAGCTTATAGAAACATTGAAAAGTCTTCTTTAGTAGAACCGTAAAATCTAATCAGCGTTTAGGATCTTGCTGAAGCTTTAAGCGGACACTGCATTCCTTCATTATCTTGTACATACTTGCATTTTGGATTGGTGATGCTAACTGGCTTCGGCAGTGATCGGAGAAGAAGAAAGCCCAGAAAAATTATCAATAGTACTGCTACCAGAATACTACAAAAGTTATTCCTCCTCTTTTTCATATGCTATCTGAAGATAACTACTGTTTTATATTCTTTACTGTGATTAAGTGCACCCAATTCCATAATTTCAGCGGTAAGCAACTTATGGCGCTTCAGAAAGCGGAATAATTACCAAAAACAAAAACATTTAATAACCTTCTCTAATTTCTAATCCCTGATGAAAGAATTGGTTCGGGAATTGGTGCTGAAACATACGTTGCATAATGCCCTGCAATTTGCCGGGAAAGCAAATCCTAAAGTTGTTTTGGGCTTAGTTCTTAAAGAAGATCCCAGCTTAAAGCAGGACGTGCCCGGATTATTAAAAGAGATTGAAGCTACGGTTACGGAAATAGGACAGTTCTCACCCAGCCAAATCAAGCAGAAGCTGCAGGCCCTGGCTCCTGAATTGTTAGAGGAGTTAGAGGGAAAGAAGGAAGCAGCTTCCACGCCCTTAAAACCTTTACCCAACGCTAAGACTGGCAAATTCATCGTCCGCATCGCTCCTTCTCCCAGCGGAGCATTACATGTCGGTCATGCCTACGGGGCAGCGTTAAATTATGAATATGCTAAGATGTACCATGGCAAACTCCTTTTGCGGATTGAAGATACTAATCCGGAGAACATTTATCCACCGGCGTACCAGTTGATCGAAGAAGATGCCAACTGGCTGACCGATAAGGGTATTAGTCAAGTCGTCGTGCAAAGCTCTCGTCTGGGAATTTATTATGATCATGCGGAAAAGCTGGTGCAGCAGGGAAAAGCCTATGTTTGCACTTGTGATGCGGATCATTGGCGGGAATTGAAGAAGAAATCTGTGGCTTGCCCCTGTAGAACGTTAACCGTCTCGGAACAGCAACTGCGCTATGCAAAGATGTTTAACGGATATGCGGAGGGGGAAGCAGTACTCCGTCTAAAAACAGATATCCAGCACCGAAATCCCGCCATGCGGGATTTCGCTATAATGAGAATTGTGGAACATATCCACCCCAAAACTGGAAAAGAGCAACGGGTCTGGCCGTTGATGGTGTTTTCCGTAGCCATTGATGACCATGATCTTGGAATAACCCACGTCCTCAATGGAAAAGATCATCTGGACAACGCCGCCAAAGAAAGGCTGATCATGGATTGTTTTAACTGGCCCTATCCTGAATATGCTCACTGGGGCCGGATCAACTTTGAGGATCTGCCGCTCAGCAGTACCGAAACCAGGCAGGCGATCGAAGAAGGCATGTTTACCGGCTGGGATGACATCAAGATACCTTTCCTGCCGGCATTGCGCAAACGGGGCTATCAGGCTGGCGCTTTTCGCAAATTTGCTTTAGAGATTGGTCTTAGCCAGAATGACAAGACAGTCAGCCGGGAAGAGTTCTGGAAGATGATCAATGCCTTTAACAAGGATATTGTTGATCCTCTCGCTAACCGTTATTTCTTCATTGATGATCCGGTGGAAGTTATCATACATGGTTTTCCGGGAAAGGAAGTGGGCAAGGAAGTTAAGTTAGAACTGCATCCTGACCAGCCAGAGCGCGGCTTCCGCACCTTTAAAGCGGGAAAAGAATTCCATCTTTCCTTAAGCGACTATAAACGGTTGGCGGACGGCTACCTGCATCGCCTGATGGACCTGTGCAATTTTGAGTTACGGGGAGAGGAGTTTCATTATGTTCCCGGAACGTATGAAGATTATAAAAATGCTAAAAAACGCGGGCATATTATCCATTGGCTGCCGGCGGAAGAAAAGCTTAAGGTTGAGGTAAGGATGGATGATGGAAGGATTAGCGCTGGGTTTGGTGAAAGCGCTATGAGAACTCTTGCAGTGGGAACGATCATCCAGGCTGAACGAAGGTATTTTGCCCGGGTGGTGGATGTAGGAAAGGATAAAATAGAATTATGGTATTTGCATAAGTAGAATAAGTGGAAGATAAATAAGACCAGCTAAACAAATACAAAAATTGGAGAATGGTAAAATCAAAAGCGCAGGCCTTGTTATTGATAACCACCCTACTCTGGACTAGTTACCTTATCTTCAAAGGCATTACCACAGAAAACCTTATAACCAAGTTCAACATTCCCGAAGGTGATACGCATGCCTAAAATCAGCCGTGACACGCCCTTAGCGGAGCTAACTCTTCGCCGATACGAAAAACCCAGCGCCAAAGAGCGTGAATTAGTGCGGAAATTCTGCCTGTCCGTAGGCTTATTGCAGCCCGGTGACAGTCGGGATGTCGTCGTTGATGTGCTGCACGTCCTGCTGAAAGCCAAGCAACGAAGGGAAGAATTGCATTCGGAAGAGATCAAGAATGAAGTCATTAAAGAGCGGAAACGGGCCAGCTTACCAATGCTGGGGATAGCCGCTTCCAACATCAGAAGGCAATTGAAACGCATTAAGGATCTGCATCTCATTGAAAGTAATGCTAATCTTTACCGCATCACCGAATTCAATGCGGTGAGCGAGATTTTTGAAGAGAAAGTGGAGCAGTTCCTGCTGAAATCAGTGCTGGGCCGGATTAAAGAGTATGTGAAGCAGTTGGATGAGGAATTTTCAGGTAGTGGGCTGCCTTCCCGGCAGAAGCAGCCGGGAGAATTTTCTACGGAATTATTATTTTCCAAAGAATTATTGGAGCTGGCGAAAGCGCATCGAAAGAAGTAGAGAATTTTGTTACGCAAAATTCTCCAGCGTGGGGGGGCGGCAAGTAAAACAGCAGCATCCAGAGTTTTTATTATTTTTAAATTTTGCCGGTCAGTTTTCGTTACCCGACTCCTCGTTGAGCCTGATAAGGCTGCAGCCGAAGCCATCGCGCTACCTTTTCTACCTGTTCTTCCAAACGTGCAGTTGGTAAATACAACAAATCAGCCACTTTTTTCTCCTGATAAAACCGTTCAAACTCCTGCCGCACCGCAGCTAAATACGCAAAGTCTGCCCGCCGGCCGTTCGCCTCGCCGCCGCTCGATAGCTGTTTCATAGCATATCGCAATATTAATTTTAGGGCGGCGGAACAGACGATTTCCGTCTTACGAATAGCCCAGCTCGGCTCACCTCTTGGCCTGGCGGGCAGACTTTGCTTAACACCTACTTTTCACTGTCTTCCCACTAGCTGCAACGGCCTTTCTTTTTCCCCCATTTTCCCTACAAAATCAAATTTCCGTTCCTGCGTCGGCCTGATCAGCAGCCGTTGCCCGCTGGGCAGCTCCAGGCCGTTGTAGAGGAAGACAATCTGTTTTAAGATCGCTGCCAAATCTTCCACGACGGCTCGCTCATCAACGGTCAGCGAGTAAATTCGTCCGTTCGTCGTCTGCAGCAGATGGGCTTCCGCCCGGTTCTTGGTCAAGCCGCCAATGTAAGCGGATTTCCCATCGGCATATTTTCCTATCACCGTTTTAGCCAGCTCTAACGGATTAGTCTCTACCCTGGTTTCTTTTCTTTTCAGGACATATTCTTCTCCCGAAATACCAAAATGGTACGCTTCTATCGGCCCTTTCTCTTTAAGGTACCATTTTCCATTCTTTCCAATTTCTCTTTCATTTTTCTGTACCATTTTTCCCTTTCCTCTTTCTCTGCAGAGGTAAAATAGGAAGGGTACTGTTGGTGTCGTTCTTCTTGTGCTTCTCGCGTAAGACGCTTCACAAAATCGTGGGCACTCAGTTCTTCAAGATCAACTCTGAGGACATCTTTATCCTTCGCTAAAATCCGTCGAGAGGGCTTACGCTCTTCTACATCTCCGCCCACAACACTATAATAAAGGAACTTCTTAATGGCATAATGATCAATTAATTCACCCGTAGCTAAATCAACACAAACCTCACCTCTTCCGTCGGAAGTATAACTACCCCCTAATCTCCAATATCCATCTTCAGATGCTTCTCCGTAGCGGCTACCCCCGTTTCTTCTTTCAATTTCCAGTGCCAGAAAAGGCACTCTCCTCCACAACTCTTTCTGGGCACAGGAATACCTTCTAATTTCGTCTGCTGCCTCTTTAATTTTGATTTCAATGTTTTTTAGTTGGTCTCTTCGGTCCATAGTGTTGTCTCCCTTGCTGCTATCAGAGCTCCTCGGCTAGCGCCTGCAATTTTGCGGCATAGCTTGCTGCCTCTTGCTTAAGCTCACTGAATTCTCTCTGGTCTTTGAAAGGAATCCTTTCCTTTTCCAGCGCCGTGCGCAGCATTGATGAAGCCCGCAGATAGGTAACATTTGTTGCCGGTCCAGAAAGGATTTTGACAGCAGAAACAGTACTACTGTGAGGAAAATTCTTGATATTAACTACACCTATCTGTATCAGCGAATTGAGGGGGGATGAATAAGGATCAGACACCTCAATCATGCTGGCATAATCCCCATAATCGTAATGAGGGTAAGTTCCTTTAAAGCCATATTTGTGCAGGACCGCGCCAAATTCAGACAAGGTTGGCTGCCTTCCTTCGGAAGCAATCTCTTCCTGAACTCTTTCTCGGGCTAGATATTTCAAAATGAATTGCGCCCGCTTTGCGGGAGAAAGCACCGGAACGTGCCAGCACTGGTAATAAAGCTCTTCATACACTGCTCCAATCTGAAAATGCAGGTCCTCTGCTTCCTCCTGTTCCTCTCGACGTACGCCGTCAGCGACGTAAGATGGCAAAAAATCAAGAATGAAAATACCAGCATAGCGGCGCTGCTGACGTTCCTCTTTTACAATCTGCTTTAGGGTCGCGGGCAGAGAAATGCCCCCCTCACGGCAGTAGGCAATACTATCCAACAGGCCGCGGTCAAGAAACACCAGCCCGGCGCTTATCTTCGATTCCAGATCCAACTGTCTTTGAAGTACCTTTTCCTGGAATTCTGATAAATCAGTCCAGGGAAGGACCGGCCTCTCTTTAGGCATCTCCTCCTTAATAATCTGACGCGCCGCTTCCGGTACAGTTTGATAACCACGCCTAGCCAGTTCCTCCAACAGAGTGGACTTCCCCGTTCCCGGCCCGCCCGTCAAGACATATTTCACGCCTTTCTCTAGCATCTTCTCAATCACCACAATGTTAATATACTTGTAGAAAATATAGTTATTTCTAGCAGAAAAATATACATGGTGTTGTAATTATTAATAAATAAGATTAATGAAAGTAGGAAATAAAATCAGAACATGAACCGAAAAAAGGGCCTAGATCTGAACCAAAGAAGATTTCTAGACCAAAGGAAATCTCCAGCGTGCCAACTGGTTCAGCCAAACAAACCGATGATCCTGGTCAGTTTCGTTGTTATCATTATTATTGTCCTCCTGCTGGGAGCTATACTCTATTCTGCCCACCAAGAGAATCTGGCGGGTGAAGCCGCCAAGAAAGCAGCAGCCAAGAAAAAAATTAAATCGTCCGCCAGCCTGCAAACCGAAATCATCACTAAGCTGAAGCCCCAGTTCCAGCTGCGGCAAAGTAAAATGAGTGCGCTTATCGGGAAGGATCCCGCTGCCGTTCTACGAATAGCCTATCCTAAAACTTTTCGTAAGAACTTAAATCCGGCCTTAAGGGCTTATGTGGAAGAAGAAGTTATCAAAGAAGGAACACTTACCGTTGAGCATAGCGACGATTTTGACCAGGAAATATCTCAATTTTCTTATTATCTCGACACGACTGACGGAAAACATTTTAAACTCCAGTTTGTGGATAAAGGTCCTGCCTTACTCAGCGGTTCAGTAGTGCAGGTGCAGGGGATACAAGTCGGAGAACAGATCGCAGTTCGCTCTTCAGGAGGAAAAGATGTGGCGATTCTTCAGGCGAAATTGCTGAGCTCTACTCTTGGCCATGGATTTTACGCACCGACCGGGGCTTTTTCAACTGGTCAACAGATAACCGTTGGCGAACCGGTAAACCAAGTGATTTCTCAGGATGAAATAATCTCGAGTGCGGAACAACTGCCTTTTACCGTAAAGACAGTGGCGGTGATTTTGTTTAATTTTCAAAATGATCAAAGCAAGCCTTTTACGGAAGAGTTCATTCAGAAAATGATTTTCACCGGCAGCGAAAGTGTCAAGGCCTATTATCAGGAAGCCTCGTTTAAGCAATTAATTCTTGGTGGGAAAAATAATCCTGACACCGGCGATGTTTATGGCTGGTTTACCATCCCTTATGAGAATACGTACTGTGAACCCAATGGAAGGTTAAGCACGAGTTTATGGCGTCTTGCAGTCAATGATGCCGCGCTTGCTGCCGGGATAGATTTATCAGGGTACGACCACTACATCTACATTTTTCCGCAAACCAGTGCCTGTGGTTGGCAGGGCTTAGCTCAAATTGGTGGCAGTATCAGTATGATCAACGCTGATCCCTTTAATTTTTCTACCGGAACGGTGGCTCATGAATTGGGACATAATTTTGGCACTCATCATGCTAATAGTTATACTTGCAATGATGGAAGACAACGCGTTGCCCTCAGCCCATATTGCCAGTATAAAGAGTACGGTGACATCTTTGACGTGATGGGTACCACCAAACTCTTTCGCCACTTTAATACTTATCATAAACGAGAATTGGGCTGGTTTAGTGCTACGGAGTGGATTGTCGTGGCGGACGAAGGAGAAGTTGAAGTGGACTTGACGCCTTTAGAACAGGAAGGAGAGGGAATAAAGTTTCTGCGTGTGGAACGAGGAAGTAATCTGCCGGGCAATCCTCCTTCTCCTACTCCTGATAGCGTTAATAGTTTTTACCTGGAATTTCGGCAACCGACCGGGATCTTTGATAACTTTAACCTGACCGAACCGGTAATAGCTGGCATTTCTCTGCGCCTAGGCCAGATGCCTGGTGATTTCACTCCGACCTATTTAATTGATAGTACCCCAGCTACTGAAACTTTGGAAGACGCGGCCTTACCTGCCGGACAAACTTTTGTGGATGAGATCTCAGGAATCAGCATCACTACGGAAAGCGTCTCTTCGACGAAAGCGAAAGTACGAGTAGTGAAAGCGCCGCCCACGGTTTGTTATCATGGTATACCGAGCATCGTGATTGAGCCAGTATCACAGGCAGCAAATAGTGCTGGTCAAACTTTAACCTATGCCGCTTATATTAAGAATAACGATAGCCCTGTTTGTGCACCGCAAACAATCAGTATTACGTTCGACCCTGCCTTTTTTCCGGCCGGCTGGTCTTCCTCTCCACCAGCGGCAGAAATTCCTTTAAGTCCAGGACAGGAAGCCATCGTTAATTTTGCGATTACTTCACCCGCAACCGCTTCATTAGGAGTCTATGCTATTCAACTGTGGATGAGCAGTGCCGGAAACGACGAGATCAATCCTTACTTTTCTACTCCTGCCGAGCTGGATTATTGGATTTATGAATGTGCTGCTGGCATCTGTACTTCCCCCTGTGGCAATGGCGCGGTCAATACGGGAGAAAATTGTAAAACCTGCCCGTTGGATGTTAACTGTCCTTAGGGATAAAATAAATAGAAAAACGATGGAATAAGATGCTCACTTCCGACCTTATCCGGCAGATCAATGATTTTGTCCACGCTAAACCAAGAACTATTCAAGAGGTCGCGCAGGTAACTGGTAAGAACTGGCGCACGGCTGACTCTTATGTTGAACGGATTTCCCGAGAGCAGGGAACCATCAGCGTACGGACTTTTCGGGGAGGAACCAGAGGAGCGCTCAAGATCGTCTTCTGGAATAATCTGGAACGTATCCATTCCCATATTGCCCAGGAAAACCTGTTCCAACGCATCCTTCAGGGCAGGCATAAGACCGATTTCAGCCCGCTGGACATCTACCAATACGTGGATGAGAAGAAACGGCATGCTTTCATCGAGCACTGTGAAAGCGAAGAGCAATTGTTAAAGCATGATTTTGTCAGCCTGCTAAGGTCAGCGCAGGAACAAATCTTATTTTTTTCCGGCAATTTAAGCTGGACCCGGCTGAAGCAAGGTAAGATGCCGATGCTGCAGTTACTGGAAGAATTGGCGAAGAACAACATTTCCATTAAGATTCTTACCCGCATCGAATTGCCGGGCGTAGAAAACATTCTGGACGTGGAAGCGATCAATCACCGTCTGGGAAGGGAAGCGCTGGAGATCCGGCATGCCATGCAGCCGTTGCGCGGGCTGCTCATTGACAAAAAGCTGGCTCGATTTAAAGAGATCAAGAACCCTCAAGATTTTAAGGACGGCGAGCTGGCGAAGCAGCTCTTCATTTTCTACAATCTTCACGATGAGGAGTGGGTAGAATGGTGTAACAAGATCTTCTGGCACCTCTTTCGAACCGCTATACCGTACCAGAAACGGATCGGGGATTTAAGGACGATCCAGAAGTTGCTGTAAGCTGGTTTAAGTTTTAGCAGCGAAAATTTCAGAGCTTTCTTAATATTATTCTGTCTCCAGATTGTGCGACTTTTCGGCGAAGCTCTTCGTGCCCAGCACGAAAGCCGATCTTGAAAATGTGCGCCATAATCAAAGGTGCAGTTTTAACAAAGCTTATAAAGGTCGTTTATTGCCGTTCGAGGATGATCAAAGCCGTCATTTTTGATTATAATGGGGTTATTACCGTCCCCGGCGATTTTGAAAGCTTTCTGGCGGATAAAGCGAAAAAAACAAATCGCGAGGCCACCGCAATTCAACGCCTCGTGCGGGAGCACTGGGATCGTGCCAAAGTGGGTGCACTCGATTCCGAGCTTCTCTGGGTGCAGGCCGCAGATTATTTTCATTGCCCCCGGCTGGAATTACGCCAGGAATGGCTTTCCTGGTTTAGGCTGAGAAAAGATTTGCTGTTATTCATTAAACAACTGAAAAGAAACTATAAAACTGCCCTTCTTACCAATATTATCCGTGACTGGTTTGAACAAGTGAGGCCAGAACAACATTTGGATGATTATTTTGATGTCATTGTCACTTCCTATGAAGCCCAGGCCGCGAAACCGCAGCCCGCAATTTTTAAGTATGCTCTCGACCAGCTGGGCCTGAAAGCTGAGGAATGTATCTTTGTTGATGATCAAGAGAAAAATATCCGGGCGGCGGCAGCTTTAGGCTTCAAAACCATTCTCTTTTCATCCGCAGAACAGCTGCAGCAGGAATTAAGCAAGCCGGGTGTTTCCAAAAAAGGTATTTAAAAAATGGTTCTTAACTTCGGAATGATTGGCGCGGGCAATGTTTCAGCGACGTACGCCTACGTCCTCGATAAGAATCCGGATTCCCGGACGACGGCCGTTGCCGATATCGACCTGACCAAAGCCCAGAAAATTGCCGACACGTTTGGAATAAAAACCGTCTATACCGACTACCGCCAGATGCTTACGCACGAAAAATTAGATGCAGTTATCATCGGCACGCCTCATTATGTTCATCATGAGCAAGCGGTGACTTGTGCCGCTTACGGCTTGCCTCTGCTTTGTGAAAAACCGTTAGCCACTACTCTGGAAGATATCAATGATATGATCCAACGCTATCGTTCCGTTCCTCTCGGCACCATGCTCCAGCGGCGGTTTTACCCTAATACTATCGCCGCTGCCGCTGTCGTGCGCCAAGGGGCTCTGGGAACGATTGAAGAGGTTTCTTTAAACTTTTCCTGCCACAAGAGCGCTGATTTTTATAACACTTGGCGGGGGAAAAAAATGAGTGGCGGCGGTGTCTTACTGAGTCAGGCTTTGCACCGGATCGATCAGTTAGTATCGATCTTTGGTATGCCGGCGAGCGTCCACGGAACCACGAAAATCACCCGGCCCTACCTGGAAGTGGAAGATTACGCCCAGGGGAGAATTACCTTTGAGTCGGGCATCGTCGCCGAGATTGAAGCCAATAATTCCAGCGGCGATGAAGAAACCAGATCAATCATCGGCATTACGGGAACAGCAGGAACGATAATCCTTTCTGATGATAAAACGCTGGAATGGCGGGTAGCAGGGTGGCCCGGCCCCGAAGGACTGGAGATGAATGCTATCCCTACCATCTACCGGCCGGCTTATTACGGTCCGGCTCATGAGAAAGTCATTGATGATTTTGTGGCGGCAGTTAAGCACCAGCGCCCGCCCATGGTTACCGGTGCTGATTCCTTGCCGGCGATGAAGATTATTTTTGGGTTTTATGAATCTGCGGCCAGTGGCAAAAGCGTACTCTTAACCCCGGTATAGCTTCATAACACCATAACTCTTTTAAATGGTTGAGGGGTAAAACCGCTATGAATAAATATTCTGCCCTTTCCATGGACGAGCTGCGAAAATTAAACGATCGTGTTTTTTATTCTCCTCTCAGCCGTTTCATGCATAATAGCATGCTTTATGTTACCCGGCCGCTGCTGAAAACCAACATTACGCCGAACCAAATTACTCTGTTCTGGATTCTAATGCAATTGACTGGTTCGTTTTTGATGATCAAAGGAACATACTTGTTTAATGTTATTGGTGTCCTGCTCTATGTTGGTGCCGCCCTGTTGGATTACGTTGATGGGCAGATTGCTCGGATCAAAAAGATCTCTACGTATCAGGGCCTTTTTTTGGAAGATCTCGGGATTTATTTTGGCAGCCCGGTCTTCATGCTCTGTCTTTCTATTGGCGTAGCCCACAGTTTTCATGATTATCGTTACCTGCTCCTGGGTATCATCTCGGCGTTAGCAATTTTGTACAGTAAGTTAGCGATTACCAATCCCGCCGCCTACCCACCAGCTTTCCGCGAGAACATTTTAAAATTGCATGAGCATTTAAGCAGCCGTTCCCGGAGTAATAAGATAGTGTATCTGTTTATGATCTTTCGCCGCAGCCAGCCCCTTAATTTCTTACTGCTGGGGATTCTATTTAATATTCCCCGTGTCGTTTTGGTAACGTATACCTTGCTCTATCTGTTTGAATTCGGACGGAGAATGTATCGCCAACTGCAGACGTTGCATCAGCTGGACCAAAAACTGCGGATGGAACAACCACCGCCAACATCTTGATTAAAATTGCCCTTTCACAATCTTTTTAAAGCACTTTGAGTACATCTTCTAAAATGAGGCGAACCTACCTGAACCTCCTGAAATACCTGGTGGTGCAAGAACCGAAGACTCCGCTGCAGCTTATTCACTTCATCACCTCTAAATGCAACGCCAAATGCGGGCATTGCTTCTACTGGAGCCAGCTTAATACCAAAGGCGAGCTGGCGCTGGAGGAAATCGAGAAGATCACCAAACATCTGCCTGACTTGGTAATCCTTAATTTCAGCGGCGGCGAACCATTTATTCGTCCAGATTTTGCCGAAGTGATTAAAACCTATTACCGCAACACGCTGGTGAAAGAAGTGACCATTCCCACGAATGCCACTTTTACCGAGAAGATGAAAAAAGATTGCACGGAAGTTCTCGAATACTGCAAAGGGATGGAATTAAATATCGTGGTTTCGCTGGACGGATTGGAAAAGATCCATGATGAGATCAGGCAGGTGAAAGATTGTTATAAAACGGCTAAAAAATCTTTCCTGATGCTGAAAGAATTGCAGAAACAGTATCCCCGTCTGCAGGTTTCCATAGTCTCCACCCTTACTTCCCTTAATCAGGATACAGTTGAAGAGTTTCATCGAGAAATCAGCCAGGAATGGCAGCCGGATGTGTTCGGTATGAACCTTATCCGGGGTGAAGCCAAAAAAATGGATCTGTTTGGGGTGAATCTCGAGAACTATAAGAAATTTTTCGCTCTCCAATCGAAGTCTCGGAAGGGGGGAATGAAAAGCTGGGTGCGGGATTACATGAACAAGCTTCGGACCGGGGTGATCATCCGCACGGTGGAAGATAAAAAGATGTATGTGCCCTGCAAAGCAGGCACCTTGATGGGAGTGATGTATGAAAAAGGAGATGTCTATCCCTGTGAATTACTGAATGCCCAAAAATTAGGCAACGTCCGCGACTATAATTATGATTTTACAAAATTATGGACGTCAGCGGCCACTCAAAAAAGTGCCCGCTGGATTAAAGACACTCAATGTTATTGCACCCATGAGTGTTTTCAGCGCTTTAACATTCTCTATAATCCGGCGTTCATGGCCCGGCAGGGAGTTAAAGCTCTATTGAGAAAATCGGAAATCATCAATAGCCTTAAACCACAGCACCAAGGGAAGAATTATCAGGAAGACTTAATCCAGATCGGGAAAGTGCGGGGAGTCCGATGGCACAAAGCGTAAGCTCCGGGACGATCTGGCTTATGGGTTCCGAGCTGGCCTTTATCATCTCTAACTATTTTATCCATATTGGCCTGGCTCGGCATCTTGGCCCGGAAACCTATGGGACCTTCGGTGTACTTATGTCATTGTATCTCATCAACCGCGCTTTCCTGAATACGGGATTGCCCCGGGCAGTGTCTAAATTCCTCTCGGAATTTCCGGAAAAAGCGGGAGCGATTTTGCGAACATCTTTTCGCGTACAACTTCTCATTGCCGTCTGGTTTGGATTGCTGTATATTCTCTTTGCCCCTACTATTGCTCAGGGACTGAACGATGAACGTTTAACCCTTTATATTGTGTTTATTGGCCTGATGGTGATTCCCATGGCCCTGCTCTCGCTCTATACCAATGGTTACCTTAATGGCCTGCGTCTTTTCCGGGAGCAGGCGTATGTGAAAACGATTTATCCCCTGCTCCGGGTCATCTTTACCCTCATTCTGGTCTGGCTGGGCTGGGCCTTGTGGGGGGCGTTAGTGGGTTATTTCTTAGCTATTATAATGGGATTACTCTGGTGCGTCTACCTTCTGCGCAGGATAAAGAAAGATTCCGCTGCCTTTCCCTGGAAGAAGATTTTTTCTTTTGCCGTTCCCATTACTATTGGCTCCTTGGCCTTTGCGCTATTGCGCAACGTCAATGTCCTCTTTCTTAAATCCATACTGGCCGATAATCGCCTCGTGGGTCTATACACGGCAGCCTTTACCCTCTCGACGGTAACGTATATGGCTTTCACCGGCTTGCCCTTAACCCTTACCCCCTCCGTCTCCCGGGCTACCGCAGCAAAAGATCAGGAGAAAGTTCGTACGTATATTCGCCAATCCGTCCGTTATCTGCTTTTAGTCCTCTTTCCGCTCACGGCTTTGATTGCCGCCACGAGCTACAATTTGCTGGATTTGTTTTATTCTTCAGAATATACATCAGCAGCAGGCGTATTGAGCATCCTGGTCGTGGCCTCAGCTTTTCTGGCCCTTTTTTCCGTCTTCTGTTCTATCGTCACTGGCAGCGGTGATCCCAAAATGGAGATGTACTGGTCTCTGGGCTTATTCGTCGCCCTCGCCGGATTAAATTTGTGGCTCATTCCTCAGCAAGGGATGATCGGCTCCGCCTGGGCTAGCTTAATTACCGCCTTGGGTGCAACTATAATTTCTGGCTGGTATGTCTATAAGAAGTTTAATGCTGTCATGGAGCTTGGTTCCTTTCTCCGCATCGTTACGGCTTCGGTGTTGCTTTTCCTGCTGGCTTCAGTATGGCAGTATTCAGGTCCGGGTTTACTTATTAATTACCTGGCTCTGGGATTATTCTATGTGCTGTTGATGTATTTATGGGGGGAAATAGGTGAGGAAGAAATTACGTTGATAGCTAAAGTATTGAGAAAACACTAAAGAAGACATTAGAGAAAACACTAAAGCCACGAAAAGCAGGAGCTCCGGCTTACGGATGTTCCAGCACCTGTTCCGGTCCAGAATCAGTGCGCCCGGAATCGGTGCTCTTTAGAAGTTTATCTGCTCGCTGCAGGCTGACCACTTGTCGGTACAACCGGCGGATCAGGTCAAGGGAAAATAACATTAAATAGAGATAGAGCGTCTCGCGCAGCAGGCCGACGATGGCCCCCCAGAACATCACGCTCAACGGATGCTCGATACGGAACCATTCATATATTTTGCTGAACCAGGTCTTCTCCTGTGCTTTCATCCGGCTATAGGCTAATCGGGCCTGATCCTTCACCACGGTCTGTTGGATGGCCTTTTCCATCCGCTCATTCTGCAGATTGTAAATGTGAGGATTAAAGATAATAATGCGGTTGAATAAGTAAATGCCAACCATGATGACCCCGACATTAAAGATGCCGACGACGTACGACAACGAAAGGATGAGTAAGGGATTAGTAATGTTGTGGTACAGCTGATCCACATAGAGAGCCAGGACGCTTTCTCCTCCATAAAAGCGGGCCATCTGCCCGTCGGCATGATCTAAGATGATCGCGGCCTGAAAGAGCAGGATCCCACCGATTACGGCGTAATAGCCACCTTGATAATAGCCACTCCGGAGAATGATATAACAAGCTGCCAATTGCATCAGAAACCAAATGAACATCACCTGCGGGGGCCGCAGCGGGGTGTACAGCAGCAGTTTGGTGGGATAGATAGCCATCCGGCTGATGATGGTATCAAGACCAACATACACTCCTTTCTTCAGGCAAAGGTCCTCTAATTCCTGGATCGAAGGCACTTTCTTACTTATAATTGTTCCGTCTTTCTTATTCATAGTTGCTCCGGTTTTCGTTTGACCATCAAAAACTGATGGCCGTACTGAGGGTAGAGCCGTTCTAAACATTTTTCATACGCCAGTATGAAACGATTATTATATTTTTTGGCGAGATCATCCAAGAGGTGGTTATAGGTTTCTAACAACGCGAGAGTATAGGTGGGCAGAATTTCTTCTGGTTTAAATCCGGTAATCTGAATATCGGTAATCCTTTTTATTTCCTGAGCAGCAATAGGTTCGGCCAGTACTCTTTCCTGCATCAATACCTTGCTGATCTCAGCGGCAATTTCCTGGTTGTTGACGTTAGGCTTAGTAAACCCATAATATAAATACTCTAGTAGCGGCAGAATTTTCATTTTTCTCGCTATTCTGGTTATCGTCTGGCGTGGACACAGGAAAAACTGCCACACTCTCGCTTGAGTTTTGAGCAGGAAATGAGTATGGAAATGAGCATTTGGTTCATGAGCAATAATAACAATTCCTCTTGGTCTAAGAACCCGATTTATCTCGCCCAGGAAATGTTCTGTATCTTTCACGTGATGGAGCATAGAATTAACAGTGATGGCATCAACTGCATTATCCCGGAAAGGAAGAGTATACGTCTGCTGTGCGTCTATTTTGACGTAGCTGAATTTATTGATAAAATTACTTTGTTTTATATTCTCTTTGGCGACCGCAAGAATATTGCTACTGATGTCAGAACAGATAAACCGGTCTTCTTTCTTGAGATAAGGTGCCACCATAACGGGTACGAATCCAGTGCCCGTTCCCAGGTCCAGAATAGTTAAGGGCTCTCTTTGAGCAAAAAATTGGCGAGCAATCTTTTGCCAGCGGAGGGGCAATCTTTTGAATATTTCCGGATGTGAATCATCATATTTCTTTCCGAGACGATCATGATAAAGTTCATTGACTCGCTGTACGACGTAATCAGAATATTCCCTTTTCATATCA
>JBBSWG010000040.1:19891-25450 GCA_038046425.1 Nanobdellota archaeon | reverse complement strand
ACTTCCTCATCATATCCGCCAAAAAGCCAAATAAGACTGTCTGCAGGCCAAAGACCAGCAGGATCATCATCAGGAAGAGCAGGCCGGGATGCCCTTTAATGCCGGTTGTAAAATGAAGGTAAACAAAGTAGAAGCCCAGGAGTGTCCCAAAAAAAAGTCCGGCCAGCCCGATACGACCAAAAAAAGCTAATGGTTCATAGTCCCGATAAATACGAAAGATGTTGATCCAGGCGCGGAGAGCGTACTGCCAGGGGCTTTTGAAGAGATGGCTGGCTCTCGTTTTCCTCGTCATAATGGGTATCTCCGTAATTCTAAACCCTTGCTTCGCCGCTTTAATGATTTGCTCTTGGGTATAGGTAAAGGTGTTAATATAATTAATCTCTCGAGCCACTTCTGCGGTAAAGGCCCGGAAGCCGGTCGTCGAGTCAGTTATTCTGGTTCCCGTCAACCGCGTCAAGACCAGGGAAAAAGCCCGATTTCCCAGTCTTTTAAGCAGAGGCATATGATTGACCTGATGGCTAAAGCGATTTCCCAGGATCAGATCATAGCCTTCCTGAACTTTAGCGATCAGTTCCGGGATATGCTGGGGATGATACTGTCCATCGGCATCGGTATGCACGATAATATCGGCTTTGAGCTTTAAGCATTCCTGCATCTCGATCCGAAAAGTTTCCGCTAAGCCTTGGTGTTTTTTCCGCACGACCCGGGCGCCATGCTGTTCGGCAATCTCTGCCGTCCGATCCTTGGAACCATCGTCCACCACCAGAATCTCGTAGCGGTAGGCTGTGGACGACAGGACTTCCCGTATCTCCGCCAGCACCCGCGGGATGGTTTTCTCCTCATTATAGGCCGGAATAGTAATTATTACTTTCATCGCTTTCAGCACTCCAATATCTTTTTCTCCTGGGAAGATTTCAGGATAGCCTGGGCGGTCCTCAGCAGGATCAATCCATGCTCTCCGGAGACGGGAGGGGGGCTATTATGTTTAAGGCAATTGATAAAAGAGTCAATTTCAACGTGCAGCGGCTCTCTTTTGGTGATGATGATTTTTTTCATGTCCCCTTCCGTGACACTTTCCCAATTATCACTGGAAAAACTTCTATTTTCATAGAAATACAATTCCTGATCGAGGTAATTTACGAGAAACATCCCTTTCTTGCCAAATATTTTTAATTGCCGGGTCTTGGTGGGAGAAAGGTAATTAACATTGAGAACGGCCAGCGCTCCCCGGCGGTAGCGCAACAAGGCCGTGACGGAATCTTCATGGTGCGGATGAAGGTGCTGCTGCGATTCCGCATATATTCTCACCGGTGAATCCTCAATAAGATAATTGATAATGTCCAGATCGTGGACGGAAAGATCAATGATCACGCCTACGTCTGAAATTCTGCTGGGAAAAGGCCCAATGCGCTGTACATCTATTTTATAGATCTCTCCCAATTCTCCCCGCTGCAACCGCAATTTTAATTCCTGAATGGCCGGGTTGAACCGCTCAATGTGGCCAATCATCAGTATTCGCTGCTGCTGTTTGGCCGTACTGATAATCTCTTGAGCTTCTTCTTCCGTGGAAGCAATCGGTTTCTCCAGAAGCACATGCTTGCCTTTCTCCAGGGCCGAAAGCGCTACTTCCCGATGCCGGCTGGTGGGGACGGCAATGGAAACTGCGTCAATCGTTTCATCATCAAGCAGCTCCTGATATCGGACATAGGGTCTGGCGTTATAATGCCGGCCAATTTTTTCGGCTTGTTCCGGCAAGGAATCGGCGACTGCCACCAGTTGGGCCGCATCACTATGAAAAAGTATCCGGGCGTGCTGCTGCCCCATGGAACCGACGCCGATGACTGCGATCCGAATCATAGTTTGGTGATAAAGTTGGTTTTGTTGTAATTGTTCAGCCTAGTGAAATATTACGTTTCGTTTCTCCCCGCTACCTCTTTTATAAGATTAATGATGGTGAAGAGTTCATCTTCAGTAAGAGCGGGATGAATGGGGAGAGAAAGGACTTCCCGAGAAACTTTTTCCGTTACGGGAAAAGAGCGTTGCGGGTAGTGGGCATAGGCCTGCTGCTGGTGAATAGCCAGAGGATAATAAACATTGGTGGCAATACCGTGTTGATGGAGCTGGGCAGCCAATTCATCACGCTTTCTCATTTTTCTTATCCCCTCTTTTCCTACCCCTTCTTCGGTAACGCGGATCGTATATTGATGAAAAACATGGCCCGTGACCAGTTCGGGCACAACCAATCCCGGTAGCGAAGCCAGCTGTTTCGTAAGAATAGCGGCATGCTCCCGACGCTTTTGGTTAAATGCCGGCAACTTTTTAAGTTGTTCTATGCCGATAGCAGCAGCGAGATCCGTCATTCGATAATTGTATCCTAAACCACTATGAATATATTTTTGTTCGGAACCATGATTGATGATTTTTCGTATCTTTTTCGCTATTTTATGGTCATTCGTGGTGATCATCCCTCCTTCGCCGGTGGTCATATTCTTCGTGGGATAAAAGGAAAAGCAGCCCGTGCCAAACGAGCCCACTTTCCGGCCCTGAAACTCCGCGCCATGAGCCTGGCAGGCGTCTTCGATGATTACTAAACCGTATTTATGGGCCAGGGCCTGAATTGTATCCAGTGGTGCGGGCAAGCCAAACAGGTGCACTGGCAGGATCGCCTTCGTTTTTGGCGTGATGGCTGCTTCGATGAGCTGGGCATCGATATTGAATGTTTTCTCATCGATGTCCACAAAGACCGCTGTAGCCCCGACCATCCGAATGGTGTTGGCCGTGGCAATGAAACTGAAAGGAGTGGTAATAACTTCATCTCCGGTGGTAATTCCGTGAGCGAGCAAGGCGGCATGCAAGGCGGTGGTGCCATTAGAAGTGGCAATTGCCTGCCGGACACCAATGAATTTCGCAAATTCCTGCTCAAACTCTGCCACTTTTTTTCCCTGGGCCAGCATACCGCTCTCTAGAACTTCTAAAACCGCTCTTTTTTCCTCTTCGCCCAGAAGAGGCTTGGCGATGGGAATCATCAGCCGGATGGGCAAAATTTTAGTTTATAAAGGTTAAGGAACGGTGATTTACGGGTAAAGTGGGAAGAGTACTGCCCTGCTTAGGTGTTGGTGCTCCCCCGGGCTTCAGAATAGGGAAGTATCACGGAAATTAAACTTTTGCGGTTTTGAAGAATGTTAAAATGGTGAGTGCTGGAAGCGAATATTCAGCGAATACGGAAGTGCTTGGAGCACTCGCCGAGCGGCCCAGGCGGCGTTGTTCGAATGCTGTCAACCCCACCACGTTAGACGGGGCCGGCAGCACCACAATAACCACAATCTTCTCCCGGTTTTTTTTCTGGCTCTATCGTTCTCCCACATTTGCAAACATATCCCTGGAGCCGGGCCGGATTTCCGTATACCAATCCATAATCCGGCACATCTTTGGTAACGACAGAACCAGCTCCCACCAGGGCAAACCGGCCAATAGTAACTCCCGGGAGTACGACTACCCGAGCCCCTAATGATGCTCCTCTCTTTACGATTGTTTCCTGCACCTGCCAGTCCCGCTCCCGCTTGACCGTTCCGTCAGGGTTAATGGCCCGCGGCAGTTTATCGTTGGTAAGTACACAATGTGGGCCGATGAAGACGCTGTCTTCGACCTGCACTCCCTGGTACAGGGAAGAATTATTCTGAATTTTGCAGTTAGAGCCGATGATGACGCCTTGATCGATATACACATTCTTGGCCAGTATACAGTTATCTCCGATAACGGCTTTCTCCCGGACTTGAGCCTGGTGCCAGATCTTGACGTTATCGCCGATTCTGGCTTCGGGGGAGACATCAGCGGTAGGGTGGACAGTGGGGTTAGTCATGCTTACGTTAGTCATGCTTACTTATGCTTACTCTTATCTAATTGATTTTGATTGTTCGATCCATTTAATCACTTCCATTATCTTCTGGCTGGCACCGGCCGGAGAGGGACAAGGGATGCTCTTAATGCGCTGCAGCTCTTCCTCGTCATGGATTATTTTTTTAGCACGGGGAATGATGGTCTCCCGTCGCGTACCGAGAAGAATATTTTTTCCTGCTTCCACGAGGCGGCTCCAAGGCGTTTCTTCCATCGGAATCAGGCAGGGAACATTGAAAGCAACGGCTTCCTCCTGAATTCCTCCACTGTCAGAGATACACACTTTACAGGAAGAGAGCAGCCCCAGGAAGGAAAGGTACGGGAGCGGTTCAATCATCTTAATATTATTCTGTACCAACAGCGCTTTCTCCTGTATTGCTTTTCTGGTCCGGGGATGAACGGGAAAGATAATTTCTATTCCCTCAGCGAGAAGATTTAAAGATTCTATCAGGGTTTTTAATCGCTCCTGATCATCGGTGTTTTCGGCCCGGTGAATTGTCGCCAGAACAAATCGCCCTTTGCTCAGTCCAAGATGGTGAAGCAGCTCTGCGGGCCTGGTTAATTGTCCATTTCGGGCAGTGGCATCAAAAACCGTGCTGCCCGTGAAAAAAATTTTTTCCGCGGGACAGCCTTCCTGCCGGAGGTGCTGGACACTCTGTTTGTCAGGAGCGAGGAGGTAATCAGCAAGATGGTCAGCAATGATCCGGTTGATTTCCTCAGGGGAATGGCGGTTAAAAGACCGGCAGCCCGCTTCCACGTGCAGTAAGGGAAGATACAGCTTGGCGGCGGTGATCGCTCCTGCCAGAACGGTATTCGTATCCCCTTCTACGATGACCAAATCTGGTTTTTCCTGCAGCAGAACGTGTTCTATTTTTTCGATCATTATTCCAGTCTGTTTTCCCGGGAGGGCCGAGCCGACGCTCAGGTTATATCGTGGCCGGGGCAAGTGCAACTCTTGAAAAAAGACTTCATCCATTTCGTAATCATAATGTTGCCCGGTATGCACGATCAGGTGTTCGAATTCTTGTTCCAGCAGCGGGATCAATGGGCTGAGCTTGATGATCTCTGGTCTCGTCCCGAGAATGGTGACTATTTTCATGATAATACTCTCTGCTTCAGGATCATCCCCATCAATGACAGGTGGTCCTTGATCACTTTGAGGGGAAGCATCTTCATTTTTGAGGTTCCAAATTTCCGTTGTTGTAACTCTGCTGGCAGCTCACGTACTCTATATCCTTGCAGGAGAGCCTTTACTAATATTTCCGTCACGCCTAAAAAATTGTCCCGCTCAAAAGAAACGTTCTGGATGACTTCTTTTTTGTAGACCCGGACTAAGGCAGTATAGGTGTACAGATGCCCGTGGAGTAAGAGGCGATAGAGCAGGGAAGCGCTTTTACTGAGGAAGATCCGGTAACGGGGCACGTTGCTTACTTGACCTTGGGGGTGATACGGTGAAACCGTGGCAATATCGGTCTGTTCATCAATCATTTCCGCCAGGGTAAAAATAAGTGTGGGATCATACGTGCAATCGCTGTCCAAGGCCGCGACTAAGTCTCCTTCAGCCTGAGAAAATCCCGTTCTTAAGGCGGCCCCGACATTTTTATTTCGCTCATGTTTCACTATTTTTATTTTTGGGCTATTGGTATTTGTATTAATATTAGTATT
>JBBSWG010000040.1:0-19791 GCA_038046425.1 Nanobdellota archaeon | reverse complement strand
GTATTAATATTAGTATTTGTATTTGTATTAGTATTAGTATTAGTATCGGTATTGGGCGTAACCGCAAAATACTGATGTAACAGGTGGTTGGTATTATCCGTGCTGCCATCATCAACAAAGATAAGCTCCAGGTGATATTTTTTCTGTAGTCCTTGTACGGCCGGCTGTAACTGTTGCGCTAAGTGAGGAATGCCCTCCTGTTCATTGTAGCAGGGGATAATGAGGGAAAGGCTCTTTTTGGTTATTGACATTTTAGTTGTTGGCAGTACCGACCTTTATCGAAACTGGTTTAAAAGGTTTATGATTTTCAGGAAGAACGTGGAAAAGGGCTGTAATTCTGCTGTTTGGTAATACTTCACTATTATGAAGTATTACGCTGTTTGATAATCTTTATATAGGCTGTCGCGAGGAAAAAAATATGCTGGGAAAATGGTTAGTGGCTCTGTTCCTCCTCCTTCTGCTGGCCTTGGGGTTGAGACTTTATGCCCTTGATGCCGAAAGCCTATGGGCCGATGAAGCTTTTACCGTTCACCATGCCCAGGAGCAGGATTATAATAAATTCATGACACTTATCTCTACAACAGAAGCAGCTCCACCAGGCCATTACTTATTTCTGCACTATTGGCTATGGTGGTTTGGTAACTCTGAATTTTCTGTTCGCTTTCCATCAGTCCTGTTTGGCGTTGCCGCAGTCGCTGTTTTGTTTCTGATCGTTCGCCAGCTGGGGAATGAGAAGATGGCCCTCCTGGCGAGCCTTTTTATGGCCACGTCCATGCTTCAGGTTCTCTTTTCCCAGGAAGCACGGCTCTACAGCTTATTTACCCTGTTAGTGCTTCTTGCCGTTTACTGTTTGCTGAATAGTATTCTCCAGGAAAAGAAATGGCTTTATTTTTGGGGTTACTTGGCGGTTATGGCCTTAGCGCTGACGGTGAATTATCTGGCGATAGTGGTTATGGCTTTAGCGATAGTGATGCTGTGGTTTGCTGCCCAGAACAAAAAAATTTCTGAACTTTTTTTTTGGCGCTGTCTCGGTTTGCAGGGAATACTGCTGCTCGCCCTGGGCTGGTGGCTCGGGCCAATCTTCACCACCCAATTTGCTGGGCTTAATCAAGGCTTGAGTGAGGCCCTGGTACGCAAGGGTCTTCCTTCATTTTTAGCTGGATTCGGCCTGTTTTTTTATGCTCTGCCGGTGCTCGCTTTAACCCTGTCAGCGGGTTTGCTTATCTGGATCAGGCCAACCATTCTTCGCCTTGTTCAGCGTACCGGCTTTGACACATTTTTTTCGTTCCTGGTGATCGGCGCCGGAAGCGTTTATCTTTACGTGTCTTTTTTTCCCCTGACGTTGGCTAATATTCCCCTGCTCCGCTATCCCCTTACCCATTCTTATTTCCTGATCCGGCATTCCTTTTTCCTCGTGCCCTTATGGTACGTTTTTTTAGCTTGGAAAATCTCGTCGTTGCGCTGGAAGCATCTCGCGGTGCTAATGACGATCATTATTTTGATGGTGAGCGGAACGGCGTTATATGAATATTACACCCAGACGACGAAAGCAGAATGGCGGGAAGCGACCTCTTTCATTGCCGAGCAGAGTAAAGGCGCTCCTTTAATTTTATTGGATAAAAGTGGCTTCTCCAATATCTTTTTACTCAACTATTATTATCCCGATAAATATCATCTATTGAAATTGACTTTTTCCGATAAGCCCCGAGAATTCAGCCAGCTGGCGGATGAGGAAGTCTTATCGCGGTTGCGATGGGAAAGGGAATTTTGGCTGGTCTTAGCGGGAAATACCCGGACTGGATACCATTATCGTGACCTGTTGGATCAGCACTATGTGCGGGACGTTCCGAAACAATGGTATCAAATTGAAGGATATCATTATCATAATAGTGAAGTATTACGGAAACCCGAAAAGCTTAAATAACTCTCCTCAACAGAAATCACCATGGCTCAACAATCTAAAAAATCTAAACAATCCCCGGAAATACAATTAAGCGTGGTGACAATCACCTATAACGAGCGGGACAACATCCAGCTCTTTATCGAAGAAGTCAGCCAAGTCTTCCGCGAACAGGGCCTGCTTGGTGAAATAATCGTTGTCGATGACAGTTCTCCCGACGGAACTTCCGACGTGGTGTTGGAATTAAAGCAGAAATATTCCTCTAATCCTTCCTTTCCTTCCCTTACCCTGATTAAACGGCCGGGAAAGATGGGTATCAGCAGCGCCTATCGCGATGGCCTGGCCGCTGCTCGGGGAAAAGCCATTACCTTATTGGACGCTGACTTAAGTCATCATCCCCGGCAGATTCCGGAGCTGTACGCCGTAACGAAAGAGCATAAAATTGGTTGGGGCTCTCGCTATCTCGGCGCGACGAAATTTGAAACAGATTTTTTTCACCGTATCGGTACCTCTTTACTTAACCGCTGGATCGCCTTCTGGCTGAAGACGGGAATGAACGACCATACCCTGGGATATTTTGTCATCCGCAAGGATCAGCTGGACCAGATCATAGAGTTAGGAAAGTCTAAGCGATTGGATCCTTTTGATCATACTCTTTATGGTATTACTATCGCTGCTTTGGCCAAGAAAGCGGGCTTTCCCATTGTTGAAATCAAAGCGCCTTACAACCGCCGGGTGCATGGAGAAACGAAAATAAATTTCTTCTGGGGCTTGCGGGTCGTCCTCGGCGATATGCTCTACACGCTGAAACTGTATTCCCGGTTACGGCCATAATGGTAAGCCCATCATGTTGAAACTATAATGCTAAGACCATGACTTCCTCAGTGCCAAAATCAGTACCGCAGTTTTATAATCAGCAGTGGGCCACCGTGCAGGGCATCAATGACTATAACCTGTTTTTAATCATGTTTGAACCGGCCTTACAATATTCATATTCGTTGCTGGGACAGCTTCGGGGAAAGAAACTGTTGGAGGTCGGTTGTGGCTCGGGACAGCAGGCCGTCTGGTTTGCCTCGCAGGGGAGCCAGGTTACGGCGATAGATGTTTCGGACAAGAGCGTGCACAGTACGCAATGGGCAGCAAAAGAGCATAACGTAAAACTCGTGGCGCGGCGTATGGATGCTGCACAATTACAGTTTCCCGCTGAAACTTTCGACCTGATTTACCTGAATTCCGTGTTGATGCACGTTAATCATTCTACTGTTCTGAAAGAATGCGCCCGCGTCCTGAATCCGGGAGGAAAAATTGTTATCGTTGAGCCTTTGCGGAGCAATCCTCTTCTAAGAATCTACCGCCGCTTCTTTTCGCCCTATGCGAAGATGAATCCCCAGTATCTGACCCTGCGGCAATTTCAGCAATTTCCGGCTCAAGTGGGGTTCTCCGGGATGGAGCATCGGGAATTCTCCTTTCTGGCCTTAGCGGCTTTGCCGTTCTATCATCTTTTTTCGGATCAGCGGAAGGCTCGCGCTCTTTCTTCTCCCTTGGAGAAGGCTGATACTGCTCTGTTAAAGTTAGTTCCCCTCCTGCACCCCTGGTGTTGGGTTACGGTGGTACAATACCAAAAGTAAACTGATTGACAGCAGCGGATTTAACGGAAACCCCCCCACCGCACCCCACGTGGAAGGGTTTTGATTCGACGTTTACTTCGACGTATTTTACCTCAAAAAGCACAGCTTATTCAAAACCCCCCGTGCACAAGATTTTTAAATGGCTTTCTCTCTTGCTGGAATCATGATGCGCATTCCTGTCGGCGTCCCCGACTTTGATGAAGAAGATGTACAACGAGTTGCCAGCGTGGTGCGTTCCGGCTGGGTAGCGCGAGGAAAAGAATTAGAGGAATTTGAGCAGCGTTTAGCCCGGTATCTTGGCGTTAAAGAGGTGGTTACGGTAAATTCCGGCACGGCGGCGATCGAAGTCGCCCTCCGGGCCTTAGGCATCAATAATAAAGAAGTTATCACTACTGCCACCAGTTGTGCGCCCACGGCCAATGGCATCATCCATGCTGGAAATAAGCCGGTGATGGTGGACATTTCCCGGGAAGATTATAATCTTGACGTGGAGCAGATCGAAAAGCATATTACCGCTGAGACAGCAGCCATCCTACCCGTGCATATCTATGGACGTCCCGCTAACCTGGGCCGGATTATGGAAATAGCTCAAAAGCATAACCTTCCGGTCATTGAAGATTGTGCCCAGTCGCTGGGTGCCAAATACCAGGAGAAAATGACTGGTAGCTTTGGAGAAGTGGGCTGTTTTTCCCTGAATATCAATAAAATAATTAGTACCGGGGAAGGGGGCTTTATTGCTACTAACAATCCTCAGGTTGCGGAGAAGGCCCGGATCATCCGCAATTATGGCCGGGAAATCTCGCGTTCCGATTATTGTTATACCTTATTTGGCCACAATTTTAAGTTTACCAACTTGCAGGCCGCTTTAGGCTTGGCCCAACTCAACAAAATTGATCGCCTGATCGCTGCTCGGAGAAAAAATGCTGCCTATCTCATGGGCCTTCTTCAGGACCTTCCTGGCGTGCAATTGCCCGGTGAGGGAAAAGGGGAATTTTCCGTTTTCTTCAGCTTTCCGCTGCTACTGCAGCAGCAATCAGGACGAGCAATACGACCGGGGATACGCAACCAGCTGAAGGAGTTTCTGGAGAAGAAGGGGATTGAAGTGCGCACTCTTTTCCGTCCCATGTGCAACCAGCCTTATTACCAGGAACTTTTTGGCGTGAATGCTCATTATTATCCTCACGCTGAATATGTTGGGGAAAACGGGTTGTACTTAGGCTGTTATCCCAGCCTGACCGAAGAACAAATGAACTATATGGCAGCGAGTATACGGGAGGGGCTGAAAGAGATAAAAAGTTAGGATAAAAATATAAATTGCCTGAAATAAATAATGGGAAAAGCATCTGGGAACAGCATAATGGGAAAAGCAGGAAAAGCAGGAACAGTATAAACACCATGAAAATCGAGCGGCAAATCGGCGTGGGATCAGTCCGGCTGACGGGCCGGGCCAAGAAATATTTACGTGAAGTCCTCAATGCCAACCGCTTGAGTTATGGGCCCTTTTCTCGGAAGTTTGAGCTGGCCTTTGGGCAGGCGCATGGCTGTAGCCAGGCCATCTTTGTCAATTCTGGCACGAGTGCCTTACAGTTAGCCGTTGCGGCGTTGAAAGAGAAATACCAGTGGCCTGATGGCGATGAAATCATTGTTCCTGCCCTTACCTTCGTCGCCAGTTCTAATGTCATCATCAAGAACAATTTGACGCCGGTCTTTGTCGACGTGCATCCGCGCTATTATAATCTTGATCCAGCCCTGCTGGAAAAGGCCATCACCTCTAGAACTCGAGCAATCATGGTCGTGCATCTGTTTGGCCAGCCGGCGGAGATGGATACGATTATGACAATTGCCCAGCAGCACAACCTGAGGGTGATTGAAGACAGCTGTGAAACCATGTTTGCCCGTTATGATGGGAAAAGCGTGGGCAGTTTTGGCGACATCTCCTGCTTTTCGACGTACGCCTGCCATATCATCTGTACCGGGGTCGGCGGGCTGGCGACGACTAACGATTTGGAATTAGCGGTCTTGCTGCGCAGCTTAGCCAATCATGGGCGGGATGCCATCTATATTTCCATGGACGATGATAAAACGGATGATCTCCATAAATTAGGGATGATCATGGATCGCCGATTTAACTTTGTTCGCCTGGGATACAGCTATCGGGCCACGGAAATGGAAGCAGCGTTAGGGTTGGCGCAAGTGGAAGAGATCGAGAGAAACATCAGTAAGCGCCGGCGCCATGCCCGTTTTCTCCGCCAGCAGCTCGCTCCCTGGAAAGAACACCTGCAATTGCCGGAAATCATGCCCAAAGCTGAGCATTCGTTCATGATGTTTCCTTTGGTTCTTACCAACCAGGCCATTTCTCGTCATGAGCTTACCTTATTTTTAGAACAGAATAACATTGAAACACGGGAAATGCTGCCATTGACCAACCAGCCCTATAACCAACGACTGTTTGGAGAGGATCTCGAGGAAAAGTATCCCGCTGCTCAATTTATCAATGAGCGCGGGTTTTACATTGGCTGCCATCCGGATTTAACGAAAGAAGAGCTGCACTACGTCGTGGAAAAATTTGCGGAATTTTTCCGGCAGAAAGGTTTATAAGTAATTGTTTAGCTTTCTGAAAGCTAAACAATTACGTTTATAATGATGGTCTTTTCCTCCCAATGAACCATGACCAACCTAAATCATCCCTTTCATTGCCCTGACTGTAAACAGGCTTGCACTGCTCGTCGGTCTACTCGTCATTCTTCCCGTCAATCTGCCCACCCCTTGGCCCCGTCGTCTGCCCGCCAGCCTACTCTCCTAGAAACCTTAATGTGCCCTTCCTGTAAGAAAAAGTATCCGGTTCAGGAGGGCATTTATCAATTTGTCGAGGACAAAGATACCGGAACCTGGGACACCTATTGGAAAAAGACACCGGTTTATGATGATATTCTCGATCTGTTGCGGAAAATCATGAACCTGCAACTGAAACGCTATCTTAAGAGCTATCTCCTTCCCTCCGCGTCGGCGGGAGCGGTCACCCTGGAGCCCGGGGGAGGGTCAGCCTATGTCTCAGCGATGCTCGCTGATGAAGGACAACAAGCCTATGCTCTTGATTATGCCTCGGTGCCATTAAGAATTGCCCAGCAGCAGCTGCAGAGCAAAGCGATTTTAGTACAGGGAGACATTTTTAACCAGCCGTTTGCCGATAATTCATTTGATTTAACGTTCAATAACAGCACACTGGAGCATTTTAAGAATCCGCTGGATGCGCTCAAAGAGATGGCCCGGGTAACCAAGTCAGGGAAGTATGTGTTTGTGGGTGTTCCTTATACTTATGGTCCCTTGTCCATGTATAAGCTCAAGAAGAGCAGTTTTAAAGGTGCTTGGGACGGGACGACCTATTCCGGGAAGCAGTTAAAGCAGTTATTCCGGGAAGCGGATTTAGAAATTATCGGCAGCAGGACGTTCTTCTTTCGCTGTTTTGTGGGAGTGGTGGGAAGGAAAACGTAGGATTATCTTATAAAAAATGAAAGACGCTTCTCGAGTCATTCTTCTTGGATTAATCATTACTATTTTTTTAGTTATTGGCGGAGTTCTTATATATTATGCTGCCAATATAAACGAAATCATTGAAGGCACGCTTTACAATATTGGGATTACGTTAAATGCCAAAGACTTAAACGGAAATAAAATAGATCCTTTATATTTGAATTCCTTCCTCTTTTATTACGATTTTAGTTCCAAAAAAGGCAATATATCATTTATGGTTCCAGAAGATCTATCTTTTGAGAATATTCGTTTAGAACTTCCAGCTCTGGTTGATAATAAAAGTATTAAGATTTATGTTTTACGGGATGGTTCTACGATTTATAATCTAACCAGCGGAAAAGATTACACTAATTATCCTACCGGGGAATACTCTTCATTTTTTAATAATAATTACTCCTACTTGTCTATAGAGTCATCATTCATTTTTAAAGAACACGATAGGTTGGTGATTAAATTTGAATTTACCCCAGAAATAATTCCGAAAGGGAGATTTTATTTTAGAAATTATCGTGGTGGCGGGGTGGTAATTCGCGAAGGAGACGGGGGAATAGGTAACCTAAACTTAATACTCGGTAAGAAATATGAGTGTATTGCTCCGTGCCTATATAATTTTAAAGGTATAACCGAAATGGATAAAAGCTTTGAAGGGAATTTAAAAATGAAGTTGGATGGCAGCGAGATCGACCATCTCTTTTCTATAAATGCTTTCTCTAGAACTAAAAAATTTTATAAAAATTTATTTGCCTCTGCTGGGATTTCTTTATTTACTTCAGGTCTAGTACTTCTCATAACTGTTTTCCTAATAAATAAACCTGAAAAGACACTTCAGAAAATAAGAAAAGCTGTTCGCCAATCTATTGTGAATTTGATAAGGTCCGATATGTTGTCTACATCAGAACCTTACTTTCCCAAAATTTTATAGATGTGTAAAGGAAGAAAACCTCAGTTTCAGAAGCTTTATAAAATGTAGTCCTGCCTGTCATGAGAAGATTCTGAGGAGTTAGGTGTTTTGAGGTTACATGAAAAGAGCTCTCATAACGGGTATCACGGGCCAGGATGGGCCCTATTTAGCCCTGCTCTTGCTCAATAAAGGCTACAAAGTGTATGGTACCTATCGGCGAACCTCTACTCCCAATTTCTGGCGATTACAGCAGCTGCGGGTTCTGCACCGGATAACGTTGATCCCTGCTGACCTTAGCGACATGTCTTCCCTGCTGGAGGCTGTTACCATCTCTAACCCCCAGGAAATTTACAATCTTGCTGCCCAGAGTTTTGTGGGCAATTCGTTCGATACGCCTTTACTGACCACGGAAATTGACGCCTCGGGCGCCACCCGTTTCCTGGAAATAATCCGCCACCTCAGTAGGAACATTAAGTTCTATCAGGCCAGTACCAGCGAGTTGTATGGTGCGATCCGTAAAACCCCCCAGGATGAGCATACCCCCTTCATGCCCAATTCACCGTATGCGGCAGCTAAACTCTACTCTTTCCATATGACTCGTATCTATCGCGAAGCGTATGGCATCTTTGCCTGCAATGGCATCCTCTTTAACCATGAAAGCCCCTTACGAGGCCTCGAATTTGTCACCAGGAAAATTACCAATTCCGTAGCTAAAATAAAGCTGGGCCTGCAAAAAGAGTTGCGCTTAGGGAATCTGGAGACAAGACGGGACTGGGGTTTTGCACCGGAATACGTGCAAGCGATGTGGCTGATGATGCAGCAGCGGAAAGCTGATGACTTTGTGATCGCTACTGGCGAGACCCATAGTGTAGCGGAATTCGCTCAGGCCGCCTTTGCCGTGGTAGGCTTGGATTGGCGAGATTATGTTAAAGCTGATCCGCGCCTGCTTCGGCCGCTGGACGTCAGCCACTTGTGTGGCGACTATAGCAAAGTGGAACGCCTGCTGGGCTGGAAGCCTAGAATGACTTTCCAAAAGATTGTAGAAATTATGGTTAAGGCGGATCTGGAACGCTGGCAGAAATATCGCCAGGGCGAAATTTTCCCCTGGGATGCGCCCAGCTATTCCAGTGAAATCGACATCCTTAGCCGGACCGTCGCCCGAGAAGGAAGAAGACCAGAGGCAACGATAGCAGGGCTATGGCAACGTCTGCGTAGAGGATGAGGAAGCCAACGTAATTAAGCATTTTATCCCAGAGAGTTTTAGGAGTATAGGTATCGATTGCTAGTTCCGGATATTTCCAGCCGATAGGAGTGTACCAATGGCTATGAGTACGATCAACCATTTCATAGACCGCCGGCGACGCCGATAACGAGCCTTGATAGATAATGAATTGGTCTATAGCCTTCAGTTCACCAATTTTCTTCATGTTCTTCTGGAAGAGAGAACTCAACTGTTCGCCGAAACCATAGATGCGCTGAAAATCTTCCGGTTTCCAGCCACAATATTTTCCTGGACCACATTCAATGTAATAAAGAGGGATTTCCTGTTTTAGTCCGGGGAGACTGTTCAGATTTTGGGTCAATTCCGGAAAATAAATTCCTTCCAGGTAATGCTGGTTGTAAAACGCCCAGGCGTAGATCCCGCGATAAATCCGTGGGTCAAGCACAACGATGGCCTCCGCGGGGATATTTTCTGTGGCATATTCCTGTAAGACATGCTGGATGGAAGATTTCTGTAAAGGTGTAATTTCTTTCATCACCGATGCAGTGTTGAGGGACAGGAGAAGTACCACCAAAGCCAGGACGTACCGGAACCTGATCTTCTGGACGATCTTCAGGGCGATCTTCGGCGTGAACCTCGTTGTGATCATCGTTGTGGTCCTCGACGTGATTCCCGGCGTGACATATTCGTACATATATTCATACATCCATTTATACGTCCATTCATACATGCGGACCAGGCCATAGCCCGCAAAGATACTCAGGATCAACGGAATCCAGACGTAATGCGTCGGGCTGCCCATTTTCCCGGCAAGGTAAAAGAGAAGAAACAGCATTGTCAGCAGCAGTAAAGCCGTTCCATACTTCTCTTTCTTCCAGGCAAAGCCCAGGCCAAGAAAGCCTACAACGAGAATCAGCGCATCGTATCGCCACATCCTCACAAAAAGTATTTGCTTTGATATTCTTAAGAAGTTCGTGAAGCTCCAGGGTGTCGCTTCCTGTCCGGCATACACCCCGCTACTGCCAACGCCAGCCAAAACTGTGAAATAATAGTCGGTCATCCCTTTCTCTTTATACAGAAGATAGTTATAGACGAGGACGGGCATGACCACGAGAAGCATAATGAGACCGGCAAGAAGTAGGGTCTTCCCGATGCTTTTTCTTGAATCGCGGTCCTGTTGTGTTCTCCATCTCCTTGCTCTCCCCCTGTGGATGAGCCCGACGAGAGCATACGCCGGCAGGAACAGCAGGACGATAGGCTTGGCCAACGTGGCCAGGGCCAGGAATCCCGCCGTAAGATATATAAAATAAGGTTTTGCCATTTCCCCCCTCGTCGTTTCTTCTCTCGTCGTTCCTCCCCTAAGCACTACGATAAAAAAATACACGCTCAATACGCTGAAGAAATACGCAGTCATGTCCATCTCCTGATTCCAGCGAATCGCATAGCCGGACACCGCAAACAGAAACGCTGACAGGTATGCCGCTTTTTTATTCTGAAACAATTCCAGGGAAACAAGGAAGAGGACGATACTCGCCAAGGCACCAAACACGATTGAGGGCCAGCGCGTGGAAAGCGGTGAAATTCCGCCCTCGATCTTATAGCCGATATCAACAAGATAGAAGTAGAGCGGCGCTTGCTCGATCGTGGACAGTCTTCCGGCAGAAATGATATTATAGGGAATAAGGGAATAGATTATCTCATCGGAGCCGATGTCCACGTAGTACGCAGAAATTGTCCGCAGGGCAAACCCTAGCAGGACGATCAATGATACGTAGAGCACGGTTTTAGGAATTTTCATGGAACTCTTCACCTCTTTTTTATCGGCCTGCTTTTTATATGTTTCCCTGGAGAATTTTGCAAAGCAAAATTCTCCAGCGTGGGGAACGGGGTGGGGAGGGCACGTAAAAAACTACAACTGATTAACGGCAGCGGTTTTAACAGAGGCGGGTTTAGCAGAACCACCGTACCCCACGCCAGAGGGTTTTGAGGCGACGTTGACTTCGACGTATTTCACTTCGATGAGTACAGGTTATTCAAAACCCTCTCTAATACCATTTTTGGTAAAGATACGTCAGAACGGTTGTGATAACCAGTTCTCCATCCTTTTCTATATCCCTGGTTTTAATTTTTACCAGATGAAGATCCCGTTTAAGTTCCGCGAACAGGGAAAGCTGTCGCTGCAGCTCTTCCACTGGCTCCTGGGGCCGGCGCTGATGAAGTATTGCCGGATCCTGATAGAGGTAAAAAGTCAGCGTCGGTTTGGGGAAGAGGGTCAACAACGCTTTCTTTAAAGCTAAGGGAACATGCTTCATCAGCAGCAGATCTGAACAGTAACGGTCGGTGACGACAATTGTCTTGCTCCTGCGTTTCGGCATGACGGAGAACCAATACCGTAACAGTTGATCCAGGGTAAAGATCGAAGCAGCCAAAGTATAGAGCATTGTTCTTCCCCACCGTGATGGATGATGCCGCTGGTCCCATCGCCGATCCCGTTGCTTTTCATGGTGTTTATACCTTCGACCGAGCCTGGTAATGGGCAAGACATTTCCCCGGCCCCGGCCAAAATAAACGAGGGCAACTTTCCGGCGATATTCCCGCAGGCAGGAGTAGAGCGAGTCGGCCGCAGTAGACTTTCCTGCTCCATCGGGACCTATAACGCTAATGAGAAGATAAGGATCAAGATGATCCTGCCACCACAGAAAGCGAACGTAAGCACGCAAGAACGTGCTCAGGCGCTGGGAGGATTTACCGAGAAAGGATAGTATCAGCCAGTATTTTCTCCTGATGATGGAAGTAAAATTACCCCGGGAAACCTGCAGAAGCAGCCAGCAGGCAATACGGTGATTAAAAATGATCGTCAGCTGCTGCTGCACGAGAGGAAGATCAATTTTACTGTACAGTTGCTGCAGGCGCTGTTGATATTCTGGCTTAAACTTTCTCTTTCCCAGGAGGGAATGAACCAAGAGCATGACAAACATATCTTCATCGCTCGGCACGTAAAAGAAAGAAGCTTTCACTCGCCGGGCTAGCAGCTCCTTCTCCGGCAGGTAGAGCAGGTCATTCCAGTGAATTCCCCCTACCTGTAGGTCAAAGCTGATCACTTCCACCGATCCTGCCTTTTTCTCAGGCGGATACCTATTCTCAATGTGATCCCCTTTCTTAATTTGAGCTCCTTTCTCAATTTTATATCTACTCTCGATCCGAAAATATGGATGATGGCTAAGAGTATAGTGAGGATCACGGGGCTGAAACTGGAACTGCTCCATGATCTTCTCCCAGGCCGGCAGATCCGCTTTGGCTACTACAATATCCACACTTTTCTCGGCAGGGAAAAGAGTACTTCGCTCTTCCAGCAGGAAATCATAATTGCGCAGGACACAGTAGCGGACCTGTTGTTGGTTGCACTCTTCCAGGACTGTGCGAATAATGTTAAGGCGATTCAGCGTCATAGGAAAAAGACCTCATTTGTTTTGCGGCATCGATTTTGCAGCGCTGATTTTCCAGTGATACCTTTTCAGGAACAGCAGCAGCCCATAGGCCATCGCTAGAGCAATACCTAAAAGATATGACTGTTCCGGCCAGAACAAACTGGCGGTGTAATAATCCAGGGAAAACGGGTAAAGCAGGCGAACGCCACCGCCGGCGACATGACGAAGCAGCGCATCAGAAAGAAAATGACTCATTGCCCCTAGGTTCAGCCAAAGGACGATCCGGCCATAGTGATACCGAAAGAGGGGAGCAGCCACCAGCGTGAACAGAAAGAAGACGAAGGGTACATGCAGCGCACCCAGAATACTATAATCAAAGTTAGGAATGGGGATAAATAATCTTACCAGGGTTAATTTTACCAGGATATCGGGAAGGATAGCGCCCAGGACCACGATGCTTTTCTTGTTAACGTTAAACAGCTCAGCGAGCAGCAGTCCTATAGCTACATGAGTAAACCATTCAGGCATGTTTTACCACCTCTGGCACTCCAGCCCCTCCCGCCCCTACCACTCCTGCCCTGATCACCCTCACTTTTACTATTCCCCTCCGCGTTATTTTCCATTCGTGAAAGAAGAAAATGAGCACACCTATTCCGGTGAAAAAAGAAAGAACATAGAGCAGATAATTGTAATCATAATTATGCACCCGCCAGGCCCGGAGGGAACCATCCGCCTGCACTTGGCCGTAGAGCGAGACTTCTCCCCAGCGAGGAGGAACGTAAATCCGATCATGACCTCTTTCGTAATTTTGGTAATCTATTCTCACCAGTTTTTGATTATAGATCAAGTAAAAGCTGCCACTCCCCCCTAGACCTCCGTAAGGACCGGTCACGCTCAGATTCATCCCTTCATACGAGGAGGGTGAGACGAGAACATCAGCGAAGGTAAAACCTTTGTGGTAGGTGACGGTATAATGAATGAGCGTCGTGATGAAGAGTAGCACCGCCAGTGCATACCAGATAAAGAAAAGTATTCGCGAAAAGGCCTTTGCTGACGGCTTTGATAGTCGTTTTGATAGTAGTTTTGAGAGTCGTTTTGATTGCGGGAAGTTCATGGGGAGATCACCAGCCGGAAATAGCGTTTTACTTCTTCCGGAACTATAGTTTTGGTAGCGACGAGCACCAAGCCATAGACTACAGTCCCCAGAAGAAAGCTCACCAGCAATTCCCACCAGGGATTAAGGACCAGCAGCCACTTGATGCCCAGAACGAGGAAGAGGAAAACAAGACCGGCTCCTCCTAATTTGCTCCAGTCTCGCCAGGGAAAGGAGATTTTAAACTGTCGGGTAAGGCTTCTCGTGGAGAAGATTAACAACAGCAGGTAGCTTACGCTTGTGGCGAGTGCTGCTCCGGTTATGCCGTGCCGGGGAATCAATAAAACATTTACTACAATGTTAACCCCAGCTGCCAGCAGGACTATTTTAGTTACTTTTGCTGGCTGGCCAATGCCGGAGAGAATGCTGTTGTTGACGGAAGCCACAATGCAAAATAATACTCCAATGATCAAAATTTGGAAGGCCAGGGCACCATTACTATAACTTTCACCGAACAGCACGTTGATGAGGAGATCCGCAAACACTAAAACGGTCAGCAGCACCGGCAGGACTAAAGCAAACAGGAAACGGTGAAGGACACGAATGCCTTGTTCCAGGCGGAGATGTTCACCTTTTGCCCAGAGTTCTGAGCTCAACGGCAGCAGCAGCGTGGCTAAGGTCGTTCCTAAATCCAAAAGAACCAACGCGGAGGGCAGGATGACATTATACACCCCTACTTCCCCTAAAGTTCTAAAATAAGTCAGGAACAACGTATCGATGTAGCCAATCACTTTTCCCCCTACGGTTGTTGCCAGCACCGGCAGGCCAAAATGGGCTAATTTCCTGGTGAGGGGAAGAAGCGGCACCAGTGGTTGACGAAAAAAATGAACACGACGGAGAAATGAGGGGAGATACAGAAAAAATAAAATGAGGGCAGCTAAAGCATATGCTGCGGCAGGAGCAAAAAGGCCCAGGCCCCACTTTAGAAAAAAAAGAACAAGTACGAGAGTCAGGCTATTCTTGACCAATTCAAATGAGCCATAGATTCCCGTTTCCTGCAGTCCTAAAAAGACTTGCTTTAAGGTGATGAAGAGGATGCTCAATAGCAGATAGAGTAGGAGAAGATAAAGCAGGGGCACGCTGCGGGGATCATGGAAATAACGGCTGGCTAACAGATCAGCAGTAAAGAAGATAACGAGGGCAAAGATCAGCGAACCGATGACCTGAACAAGAAAAACGGAAACAATCGCGGTCTTAATTTCTGCATATTGTTCCTTAACTTTAAATTCGGCAATGTATTTGACGATTGCCGCTCCCAATCCCCAGTCGCGAAAAAAGAGGAAGAAAATGATGAAAGTGAAGACGGAATAAAAGAGGCCATACTCGGTTGGACCTAACCAGCGAGCGAGGATAACCCGTAAGGCATAGCTCACCATCCCGGCCAGAGCACTAAAGAGCAGAATGACGCCCGTGCCCCTGGCTAGTTTCTTGGTGTAACTCATCATCAGGCCAGAAAACAACACCTTTTTAAATTTAGTGTTATTCTATTCTGCCTGAAAGGCACTATCCAAAAGGTGAGTGATTTCTGGGGGAAGGGCACTATCAAGATGCGAGCGATAGTATCAAAATCAACATTATTCTGTGGAGGGGGATGGCCCCTACGGGGAGGCGCCACACTATCGTAAACAAAGTGAAGAGCGAGCCGATAGTGCCCTTCCCCCTGAACAACGCCGCCTGTGCCGTGAGCCTCGTGCTCCAAGCGCTTCCGTATTCGCTGAATATTTGTTTTAGGTATCGTGGTGGAGCACCCACCAAACCCTCTTACGAGACAGCAATTCTCGGCTCACCTCTTGGCACGGGCGGCGGCGTTGTTCAGGAAATCACTCATAAAATGAATTGTGCCGCCCAAAAGCAAGTTTTATATACCAGCCCCGCCGGCAAGGTCATCATGGAACTATCGCCAACCATTGCTCAAAAAATCCTGCTGTTCAGCATCTATGCTTTAGTGGCGCTGATGATTATCTTCTTCTTGTTGGCCCTGCGGAACAAAAATGAGGAGGGATACCAAAACTGTATCCAGAAAAAATGTGAGCGCAAGGGCCAGGACTTCTGCAGCAAGCCCCGGGAAATTCAGAATTGTTGCCTGGGAGCAAGTGGACAAATCCAGATCATCAATAACCAATACACCTGCCAGTTTAGCTGACCACCTTCACCACCAGAAAAAGGTTCTCTTTCTGATAGATGGGAAGGAACAATCCCCGGGCATTAAGGATTTCATCGTACCGCTGGGGAAGAAGCGTGCTCGTTACATTCTCCCCGAAAGTCTTGCCGAAATAGCGGGAATCCATGCCGCCATTGAGCACCAGGTACTCATATCCCTGCTGTTTCAGGAATGTATGTAATAGAGTAGCATCCTGATAAATAATCTTTTCCCGGAAATCAATTACTTCTTCACACCACAGGCAGCTGTATTTGCCAAACCCCAGAACTATTTTGTCCCGCGGCGAGTAGAGAAAAACCGGCGTGTTGACCGGTAACGTGTTAAACCAGGCGGCATATTCCCAGATCTCCCCGGGTTGAGTGAAAGAACCAGACGTTGGCCAGATGGAGGTATTGACCTGATATTTCTGATAGCCGGATGTTAGTACTATTCCCAGCAGCACCAGAACAAGAAGCAGAAAACGGAAAATTTTCCATGGACTGATCCGGCGGCTGGCTGAAAGCAAGGCGCTCGTTCCTTCCGCGGCCATGATCGCTACTGGAATAGCCAAGAGCATCCAGCTCCGAAACGGACCACGGGCAATGGAAAATGGGAACGTCTGTCCATTGACTGCCCAGAAAGTATAGATGAGCCAAATGAGGGTAACCGCGAGCCACGTGTGGGACGATTCTACGAGAGAACGACGATAATGCCAAAGGGCATAGATTAGCCCCAGCAGCGCCAGTAGGGAAACAACGAGACCAATGCCGATAGGGTTATTAATCATATTTTCACCGCGGGCGAACAGGAAATCGCTTGCCGAATATGCTCGTGAACCAGAACCACCGGGTGAAGTCAGGGAATGCCACATTTCAGTGATGGTATGAACGAAAGAAAAAGTGTTCTCCACGCTCAAAGAACCAGAAGCACCAGAGACGCCAGAGACACCAGAAAAGATCTTTTCTCCAGTGTAATAGCGGACAAAGCCACGAAAAGTATATTTTTGGATCATCGTCCCCCACCAAACCAAGGAAAGAGCCAGGCCCGCCAGAACGCTGAGAAACGGCCGTAAAGACCATTGCCGTGAAGTAATGGACGCCACGATCAGGTACAGGAGGATCAGCACCGTCAGCTTGATGGGCTCTTCAATATTCTGTACGACGGCGATGCTCGCTACGAGCAGAGTAGAGAGATAGAACCATCTTTTGTCTTCATTTATTTTTTGCAGGGCGTACATGGCGGGAAAAAAAATGGTGACCGCTAAGCCATGCGACCAGATGAAATGACTCAGATAGGCCGGGACCGCGGCGAGGACAAATGTCGCCAGCAGGGCCTTGTTCTTATCGCCAACAAAAGCCTGAACAAAAAGATAAAAAAAGAGCAAGCCCAGCGAGATGATCAGAGCATTAAAGAACTTGATTGTCCACGTTAAATCAGCAGATGTCTGGTGCAGGATTCCCAGCAGGATATCATAGGCGGGAGGAACCGGATCAATGTAGGCCAATACCGGGTCGATCCCCCGTTCTTTTTGAAAAACGGGGTCGTAGGCCTTTTTCTCCAGCGCCACATATTTCACGCCGACGGCATGCCCCCAGGGATCTTCATCCTCCAGATAAGGGTAATTAAAAGCGCCGCGGGTATACATGAACAGAGAAAGGGCAAAAATCAAAAACACGCCGGCAATAATCAGGTCAGACTTCCGTAAGGCCGGATGGAAAGAAAACGAAGACCGAGCAGGCGGGGTGGGAAATAAGAAGTAAATTTTTCGGCCAAGGATATAGACGGGAAAAGCCAGGCTCAGCAATAGGAAGATTCTCCAGTCCAACGGGAGATGAACAAAGTTAAGCACGGTGGCCAGGATTGGAAAGACTCCCAGGCCCATCGCTGTGTACATCATGAGCCGTTCCCCCCAATGCTCGGCCCCCGGCTCGGGCTTCCCCGATTTCCGCAGGAAGTACGTCGCCGTAAAACCCAGCCCGAACAAATAGACGAAAAAAAGGATAATCGTGATAACTGAGATCATACGCTCTTCCCCAGCTCAGAGGTTTAAAAGATTATCGGAGGGTTTTGAATGACCGGTACTCATCGAGGTGAAATACGTCGCTCTCAACGTCGCCTCAAAACCCTCCCTTGAGGGGTATTTGGGTTCTGCTAAAACCGCTGCCGTTAATTATGATGTGGTTTTTTACGTGTCCCTCCCCCCCCTTCCCCCCGCCAGAGAATTTTCCGCAGAAAATTCTTTAAACTATTCTTTTCAAATACTCTTCTCCTACCTTAATGGACTCGCCACTTGCCGCGTGATTATTCAATTCCTGGGTAATCAAGCGCTTAACGCAATGGGTAAGAATCAAGTGGTGGACATCTTCTGACACTTCCATATCATTCACTTCCGCATGTAAGACTAAATCACAGATTTCCTTGCTCTTCCCGCCTTGGAAGCCGCAGATGGCGACCGTCGTGGCGCCGCGTTCCTTGGCATAGTAGAGCGCTTTTACGACATTAGCTGAATTACCGCTCCCGGAAATGCCGATAACCACGTCGCCGGGCGAGAGAAAATTCTTTAGTTGTTCGATAAAGATATCATCAAAGGAAATGTCATTGGCAATGGCCATTAACGCTGGAAGATTATCATTAAGGCAGATAGCCTTAAAGCGCTTTTGTAATCCATAGGAGACCCCTTTCACCAAATCACCAATGAAATGAGAAGCCGTGGCACTGCTCCCACCGTTCCCAAAAGCATAAATCGTCTTCTCGTTCTGGTACGTTTGCAGCAGCAGTTCCACCAGGGAATTGATCTTGTCAATGTTGATTTGGCTGATAGTTTCATTAACCGCCTCCAGATAATTCTTAATGTCGATTTGGAAGAGATTGTGGATAAAGCCCAGCAATTTTTCCCGGCTGACGCTTTCTTTGTTGCCGATGATATTCGCACCGATAGCGCCGGCACAATTGGCCAGAAAGGGAATAATTTTGGGTGCGGGTTGCAGATACGCAAACAAGGCGGCAATGGCAAACAAGGCGTCACCTGCTCCCACCGTATCTTTGACGGAAGAGGTCAGGATCGGTGCCTGGTGCAGTTGGCCCTGGTAAAAATACGTGCAGCCATTACGCCCCCGCGTAACGAGAAAGTTGCGGTAGCCATAGGTCTGGTGAACTTCCTGAATCACTTCATTCGTTCCCTCAAAACGTTTTAACAAGGGCAGGCGAAGCTCGTCCTCATTCATGGTACGGAAGTCTGCCTTTTCATATAAATTAAAATAATTGTAGCCCATATTAGCGCTGTTGGATTGCACGTTCAGGGCCAGAAATCGGGCTTGGTTCTCTATGATTCGGCGCAAGGGAGCAGTAATAAACCCATGCCCAAAATCACTTACAATGACCAGGTCGTACTGGGAAAGCTCTTCTCGAAGATACAAACTAATTTCCTCGACAAGACGGGAGTTGATGGGCTGATCATTCATGAATTCTACTTTAAATAATTTATTTTTACGATACGATTCCTGCACATACCGGCACTTGACGGTGGTGGGAGCATGTTCTTTGAAGAAAGACTTCAGCCGGATATTGGCTGCCACATTCTTCTGGATAAACTCTTGTTGCGTATTGTAGTCTCCCAGCAGGGTTACTACTGTGATCTCCTGGACAAAGCTGCTGACATGATTCGCTATCGCCAGCACGCCACCGGCATAATTTTCTTCCCGGATAAATTCGGTGGAGAGGATCGGGTCTTTAATTGCCCGCCCTTTCGGCCGGACAAAAACGTATTGGTCAATGATGGTATCGCCAATAATGAGAACTTTAAGGGAATGGAGCCTCTTCAGCAGCTCTTCGAGTTCCGTAAGACTAAATCCCCTCTTTAGATCCTGGATGTACTCTTTCATCCTTACT
>JBBSWG010000039.1:0-5633 GCA_038046425.1 Nanobdellota archaeon | reverse complement strand
TGGGAAGGATGAATAAAGAAGAAGTAGAGAAAATAATGCCCTTAATGGAGAAAGCAAAAAAATTCCTGTGAAAATTTAAATACTTCACCGTACTCCTTACCTGAAATGTTTAAATCCCTTTCCCCTCTTCTTGCTCTCCTTGCAGCCTGTTCACCCACACCCCAAGAAAATGATTTAAGCCGGTCGCCAAGGAGTAACTATCCTCCCACCATCCAGCTTATTCATCGCGGAGAAAGTTACCTACAGCGGACAATTCGCCGGGAGCTGAGCACTGTTTTTGAAGCAGAAGTGGAAGATCGCGATGGTGACGCTCTCGAATGCCAATTTGAATTCAGCGATGGTTATTGGCGGGAATGGCAGACCGATTGTGGGGTGAGCCGCTTCTTCAAGCGTTCCGGTGATTACTTCCTTCGGGCTAGCGTCCGGGACAGTTATGGTGCTGAAGCTACAGCTAAAGCCCTCCTGCAGGTAGTGGATAATATTTCTCCCCAGTTACTTGTTTCTCCACCCTGCCATGAATTCACTGATGATGGCGAGTGCATCTACCGCACCAAGGGTGAGCAGCCGCTCTGCTGGGATTGTTCTAAAAGTTACGATGATGATGGTGCTATCGTCGGCTATTTTGTTGATCCGGCTGTTAATGGTGGCGTGATGGGAACCTACAGCATCCCCACTTTTTGTGGTGGCTACCGCTTCCTGGGGAAATTTAAAGGGATTATCTGCGCGCTGGACAACGAACAAGCACAAGATTGCCTGGAATTCTGGGGAGTGTCGGAGTAGGGAAGGGAAGAGAGGAATGTTAGTCCAGATTTTTGGACTTAAGTGCACAACTATGGACAAAAGAATGAAAATAAAGAAGAGTTTCTAAAAATGATTATCAATACTTTTGCTGAAACTTTTTTTTATATAATCACTTCTTCCCCGCCATCCTGGCCACTTCCTTGCTGGTCGTGGCCTGCTCCGCCTTCTTATCCTCCCTAAACCTGATAAAGCGGGGAAAACGTAAACTTAACCCGCCGGCACAGGTATGAAATGGACTTTTGGTCAATTCTGCTCCTAATACCTCAACAACAAAGCGGGGCTCAAACCAGACTTCCGGCTCCATTTCCTTCTTAATGGTGAGACGGGCTGGCCTATGCCTAATCTTATATTTAGCCAGGTTCTTAGGGAGTTCTGCTAACACTTCATCAGTCAATCCGGTCCCCAGCTTGCACACGGTCTCAAAAGTATCCTCGGCCTCATTATAGCAGGCGCAGAGGAGAGCACCATAGGTCCCGCTGCGCTTGCCTTTTCCATGGAAAGCTCCTACAATCACCAAATCCAGGGTGTCTGACATTTCCTGCACATAATCTTTCTTCCACTTGATCCAGTTCCAGCCCCTGGTGCCGGCCTGATACTCGCCGCTTAACGATTTTACGATAACTCCCTCATACTTCTCCTTTAGCATCGCGCGGAAGAATTTATCCATCTCCCTGATGTCATCCGTCACGATTTTATCCACAAGCATTACATGCTTTCCTTTGGTGACGATCTTTGCCAACTGCTGCGAACGGATTTTATAGGGCTCTGGCAAATAAGACTGTTCATTCCAATACAAAATATCAAACAGCTTTACTAATACCGGAATATCTTTCATATATTTCTCCACGTCATATTTACGCCGCCGCTGCATTAAAGTTTGAAAGGGCAGATGCTGTCCTTGTTCATCAATAGCGATGATCTCACCTTCAATGACATATTCTTTTCCCTCGACTTTTTGCGCCAATTCTTTCACCAAATCAGGAAATTGAGCGGTGATATTCTCTAAGCGCCGGGAGAACAAGGTTATTTTCCCTTTCTTATCCTTATGCGCCTGCACCCGCTCGCCATCATATTTAGCCTCAACCGCAAACTCACCGGGAATTTTTTCGGTGATCTCTTCCAATTCATCGACGCGCTGGCACAACATCATCTTAATCGGCCGGCCAACATTAACACCAATTTTCTTAATTCCCGAGAGGCCTTTCTTTAGCAGCGTCTCGGCAATCAGGCCCACATCAGGACAGATGTTATAGGCTTGTTCCAGGATTTCTTTGTTCTTTTTGTCTCCGGTATAGGCGAGAGCGAGGGCATCTAAGAGCGTCATATCCCCCGCTCCCAGGCGTAAGGTCCCCAGCACAATCCGCACCACATAACGCGCTTCCAGCGGCGAAGATTTCTGCAGTAAAGATATTACTATGCTGCTTTTCTGTTCCTGTGATCCAACTCCAGCGGTTTCAGCAATCTTATGCAGCTTTTCAAACAACTCGTGGATAGTTAACGTACCCAGCGGAACCAGTGTTCTGGGCTTATGCTGCAGGATTTTTTCGGCAGTCAGGCCCGCATCACCAACCTCTTTCATCACCTTCTGTACTTTAGAAAGGTCTGTTCCCGCGGCAGCAGCAATGGATTTGAGCACGGATTTATCAGCGAGACCTAACACTACACCATCGTATTCCGAGGCAATCTGGCCTAGGCACAGATAGCAGACTATGGTGATATCCTCTTCCGGCACTTTTTTAAGAAACTCGGCCAGAATTTCCCGCATGGCATTCCCCGAAGAGGTTTTCTCTAATTCTTCCAGCACCCCGGCAAGTTTCAGGAAGTCCATTAGCATCAGGAAAAGAAGGACGGTTTATTAAGGTTATTGTGGGCAATCTCGGATATTTTTGAGAACAACTGCGGATATCCATCTCTTAGGAGAGCACTCCAAAAGAGTGCCCGCTGGCTTCAATTATTATCCTTAATAGTAGTAATAGATTAAAAATTTATATAGGGGGTGCGTTTTGGAGGTAGTGTACTGTTGAAGTTCACTGAAGTCCACTCAATTTCAGCGAAAAAACTAAACAAAAATAACGAGGAAACTATATGAATCCGCAACTCAGCGCACCATCAGAAAGGGGAAAAGCTCAGGGCAAAGGATACGTTTTAAAAAATGGCAAGTTTGTTCCTGCAGACCGAACTGTCGGTGAAATCTGGGATTTCCTAGGCCGGGGGAAAAAACTTCAAGACTATGTTCAGTACGTGCACAAAGCTTCTGACGGAATCCATAAGATTATGTCTTTGTACTTTGATGATAAATCACAGCCAGAACATCCTCAATGGCGGTCTTTGGTGCTCGACAGAGTTGACAACTATTCCAACTGTTATGGCAACGGCGTCCTTAACTACATTGGCTGCCTGGCCGGGGTAATTAGCGGCAGGAGATTTCCGACAGGAAAGTCACGAACGAAGTGAATCGGCCGACCAACCTGAATCCCGATTTTCTCGAACCCTTCCAGCCCGGTCTTCACTAAAGCCTGGGCAATTAGGTAGAGGAAAGAAAGATTTATATATCAGTTATGGATAATATTATCCAAATATGGATAACGGGCTCAAGATTATTAATTATCTTGGAAAGAATATAGGGAAGCGCTTTACCATGTACGAGTTGAGCAAGTTAGTCGACATTCCCTACGCCAGTTTTTACCGGACAGTTCAGCACCTGGAAGACATTTTAGACGTTTTAGTTGTGGGGAAGTCTAAAACCGTGAGTTTAAAGACTAATAACCCCGTAATAAAAGCCCATCTTACTGTTTCTTCAGATGAGGAAAAAAAAGAATTTTTCTACCAACAGCCATTTATCAGGAAAATATCTGGTGAAATAGATACCAAAGATGTTGTGGTTCTTTTTGGGAGTTATGCAAAAGGAAAAGAAACTGAAAAAAGCGACCTGGATTTGTTGATCATTAATAGAGATGGAAAAAGGTCCCTCTCCTTTTCCAAATATGAGGTCTTGTTTAAGAAGAAAATTAATCCTATCTTTGTTACCGCAAAGGAATTTAAAAAGATGCTTAAAGATAAAGATGAAAACGTTGGAAAACAAGCCTTAAAAAATAACATTATACTAAATAACCCCGGAGGGTTCTGGGAGTTGGTGCTGAATGGGATTTGACCGCAAAGTGTATGCAAATATGTTCAAGACAGCTCTTGCTGAGAACAGAATCAAAAAATCACCAGAGACGTTTAAGATAAAGTTATTCCTTACAAAAGCAGAGAACAGCTTGCTCATTGCCAAGCATGTTAAAGAGATAAGGCCGACCAAAGATCAGCCACTAAAACCCCATTGGGATTATTGGGCCATTACCATCTCTTACTATTCTATGCTGTATGCGACAAAAGCAGCTATTTTGTTTAAAGGCTACGAAGTTAATGACCATGATGCAGCTCAAATTGCACTTGGATACTTATTGGTTCCTGATAAACTAGAAAGGGAAGACTTGGAAATTCTTAATCAATCCCATAAAATTTTTGAAGACGAATATGTTCATTATTTTGAAGATGCTAAAACTGAAAGCCATATTGCTAGATATTCCGCAATCAAAACTTACACCGAAAGAAGATTGCAGGAGGTTTTTGACAATGCAGCAAAGTTTGTGGCTAAAATAGGATTAATTTTACAAGAAACTTAAGAACCTTAGTGGATTTAATAAACTAATAAATTTCTTGACCAACTCAATGCTCTCCCCTAACCCCCAAAAATTTGCCGCAGCAAATTTTTAAGCAAACTATTTAAATAAACCCTGGTTTCAGGCTGACTAAAGGCCGATTAAAGGCTAGCTAAAGGCTAGATTAAAGGCTGATTAAGACTAACTAACCTTGATTAAAACCGATTGGATCTGAATCATGGGAAAACAAGCGGTAGAAGCATTGATTGAAGGCGGAAAAGCCAGCGCTGCCCCTCCTTTAGGGCCGGCTCTGGGCCCGTTAGGCGTCAATATCGGCCAGGTTATCGCTGAAATCAATAAAAAGACCATGGATCTGGCGGGCATGCAGGTGCCTGTCAAGATTTATGTGGATACCGAGACTAAACAATTTGTCATTGAAATCGGCACCCCGCCTTCTTCAGCCCTGATCAAGAAAGAGGCCGGCATTGAAAAAGGCGCCAGTAACCCCCTCACCGAGAAAGTCGCTGACCTGATGGTTGAACAAATCATTAAAATCGCCAAGGTTAAAGAAGATACGCTGCTGGGAAAGAATCTGAAAGCAAAAGTGAAAGAAGTCATGGGCACGTGTAATTCTATGGGTATCTTGGTGGAAGGGATGCCCGCGCGAGATGCTCTCCGGGCCCTGGAAGCCGGGAAATTTGATGCGGAAATCAAGGCCGAGAAGACCGAACTTACCGTAGAAGAGAAACGCCATCTGGAAGAGGAACGAAAACGCCTGCAGGAAGAGATGGAGAAGCGCCGAGCAGAATTTGAAGTCCGGGCCAAGCAGATCCTGAAAGAGATGGAAGGGCAAGAGAAGAAGAAAATCCGTACGGCCATGGAGCAGGCAGGCATCCCAAAGAAAATCATCGACGAGCTCGCTCCGGCCGAGAAGAAAGAAGAAGCGCCGGGAGCGAAAGGGGCAAAGAAGTAAAGAGAGGGTTTTGAATACCCCGTAATCATCGAAGTGAAATACGTCGCTCTCAACGCCGAATCAAAACCCTCTGATGTAATCGTTTTGCTTTCTGTAATTGCCGTGACAGCAGGATTACTAAAGCAATGACCTCAATAACGATGATCGCAATCATAATAGACAGAATAAGGAAAATGTCCGTTAATGGTATATCTATGCCAAAGACGAGCATGGTT
>JBBSWG010000038.1:0-15240 GCA_038046425.1 Nanobdellota archaeon | reverse complement strand
CAGAAAAGCGGAAAAACAGTTAATTGTTATAGTAGCTGCCGGTTCACACAAGGTATATGGTTAAATTTGGAGTTCCCAGGTTTTAATCCCTCTCCGTTTTGCTTCTCCGCTCTCTTCAATCGCTTCCATCATTTCCTGTTTTGTTCCCATGGTTAGGAGAAAAGAGGCTCTACTTTTTAAAGGTTTCTTAATATCTTAGCAAGCTGAAGTATTACTAAGAGAATTAGTCCAATACGGCCTCCTGATAGTTTCTTCAGGATAAAAAAAAGTCAGAACATTCTTTAATTGGGGGCCCAGCTCTTTCCGGTGCTGAAGGGTATACGTAACAACTTCCCGCCTAGCTTGGGGGAGGACGGTTTTATATAGTTTTCTATTCTTTAGTAGTTAGATAAACATATAAACCTCACTGGTTTTTCCTTAGAAAAACCACTGGGATAATTCAGTTGTCCTGGAAAGGATGCTACCATTGCAGCCTCTGTCGTAGGCTCTCCATAAATACGGGGTCTGGACTATAACTCCCTGTACGAAACCTGCCTGCGAGAATGCTTGACCTTGGGGCGTAGGAGCCAACCGTTAAAACCAGCTGAGAGGTTAAGTTTCGATTTCAGTAGTGCGTTTGCGGCACTCTTACACTGAGTCCAGAAAAGTTTTGCCTGTGGGCAAAACTTTTTGTTTTTAAATTGGGAGTAAGCAATAGTAAATTGGGGCAAGCAATAGCATAGGTGCAGCATGGTGAAAAAGAGAGTGAAGAAAGGGAAAAGCACTAAAGCCGGTAGGAGCAAGAGTAGAGCTGCTACCAGGAAAAAACATTCTCGTCGAGCGAGTAAGAAGGGTAAATCTTCTAAAGTGAAGAAGTTGATGAAGCTGGCCAAGTTAAGGAAAGCAAAAACAGGGAAAGTGAAAAAAGGAAAGCGGAAAGGACCAGGAAAAGTAAGGGGAAGGCGATAATAACTGCCAGTAGAAAATGCCTCTACGACCTCGGCCTACTGCACCACTGATAATCGACGTCTGCAGCGGAAGCGAAGGATATCAAGGATTAATTGAAAGCTTCCACCACGGGCTGGAAGAAACTCCGGCTTTAAAGCAATTTTATCCCCATCTGGATTTTGATGAACTAGTGGCCTTTACTGCTTCTTCCTGGAAGAAAAGAAAAATAGAATATGGCCAATTCCTCCCTTTTCTGGAGAGTTACCCTTCGGCATATCAACTCTTTTCTGAAATTTATGATATTGGCTTTCCCTGGCTAAATAAATATAAAGCGGTTTCACCACCGCAGCAAGCCAAGCACCAAAAGTTAAATCCTTTTCAGGGAAGAGCTTTAGAGGACCGATTAAATGAAGTGGAGCCGGCCGCGGTAAATCAGTTAATTCAGCAACTTTGGGAGGGGCCTAGCGAATACGTATTTGCCTGCCAGTACCAGGAGCGGAAAAGGGGACGTGATGGAGATAATTATAAACTTGAGCCGATGCCTTTCCAGAATGCTTATCCAAAAAGAGGCAGAATTGTTCCTGCTTATGCTGCCGAAATTGCCAGAATATTTCGGGACTATCCCCAAGAATATCACCCCTTAGCTCATAAAAAAATTAGCGTCTACATCTAAACCATCTCTAACCACTCCGACCCTCACTACCCCTGCTTTATTTTACAATCAAATTTGGCCAACTTTTGTTCAGTCATTAATCACTCTTTAATAATAATATAGATACATTTATAAATAGGCCGAATAATGGAGAGCTGATGGCTCAACTCCGGTAAGATTCTGCAATCGAAAGAACATCGTATCCTTGCTCTCTCAGATACCAAACGAGAGAATATTCAATATTTTTATCCACCAGAAATTTTAATCTCATTTAAGTTGCTGCCAGCGGATACACTTCCGTCTCTTCCACGAGCGATTCAGCATACAGGATAGCAGCTTTAATATCTTCAAGAGTAAGTCGCGGAAAATCTCTCAATATTTCCTAGGGAGAAGATTTATATATTTTTTGGTGAAAAATTGATAAAAATAGGTCTTAAGCCCTTCTCTCTTTCACCCTCGGCGTAACTTCAATTTTCCAAATCGGGCTGGCTTCATTATACAGCGCCACTGCCTGCAGGTACTCTTGACAGGTCGAAGAGAGCGGTTGATCCTCTCCAGCTTGCCCCTCGGGCTCATTTAACAGCATTCGTTCCCCGCGGGCATAGATCGCGCCCAATTCCGCAACAACCTGCTCGCCATATCTTTTCTTTATCTGCGTCAGCGGCAGACGTACCTGTTGATCCCGTTCCAGCACCCACTCGAGCATATTCAACTTTCCTAATCTACAGAGGGCATGGGTCTCTTCATGAGCGCGAACATGCACGTTCGGCGCTTCGCTTCCCCGATCGAGATAATAAATATGGATATGCCGTCTCAACCTTGGCCGCCAAGTCGTGCACATGCCGACGGGATTTATTCCTTCCGTTTCCTGGGGCAGAGCCTCAGCCGGAAAGCCATAGTAACGTTGGGTTAAAGAGAGGTAATGCTGTTCAATGTTCTGGACGAAGCCGTCATCATGGAATTCAGTGAAGTAGCTGAGAGGGACTTCTAATCCTAGCATTTTTAATCGAGCAGTTTTCATAGTCGTTCACGCCCTAATTCAATTCATCAGCAATATATAGTGCAGGACCAAATTATTTGATTATTTTACCTGCACTATATTCCGAAAGACACAACTATTTTGATCACTTATTTGTGTCTTTCGCTATAGTGGGCAGCAGTGAGTGGTTTCATTTATTCTCCCCAGTTTTTTCTTTTCCATCTTCCCTCTCTCAACCTTAAAATCCAGCACCTGCTTATAATTCTAACGTCTCTTTTGTTTTATCCAGAATACATTTTGCCAAATGTTCTCGCGCTTTTTCAGGATTAGCATCAACTCGGATTAATCCACGATGTTGCTTTCCTGTTTGGAGTTCTTTCTGGGGATTCCTTATAATTTATCCAGCACTATAGCCTTGAACTTTGGCTTGCTTATTTCCTGCAGGAGTTTTATTCTATTTATTCTTTTCGCTGATAGGGGCTATATGATAGATAATTAATTCAATCTTCCTTTTTCCTCCGCCCTCTTTTCCCTTTCCTTCCTTTTTCTTCCTCCTCTTTCATCTGCAACTGCCTTCTCCACCTCGACAAGGTATAATTGACCGGATTCTTCAATTTAGCACACCATTCGCCATGACAAGCGACGCCCATATTTTCATAATACGCTTCGTTATCACAATTTGGCGGCAGGCGCTCGCCCGGGCGGAAATGTTTCAGCTGCCCTTTAATATAAACTTCCCGTAAGGGCACCCGGTTCTTTTCCTGGTTCCACTGCCCTAAAAACGTTTCAATCTCCGGCCTGCTCCAGCCGATCTTGCCCAGATAATTCATCAGGCAGAAGACGCCGCGCTTTCTGCCGTCCTCGAGACCAGCGAGAATCTTCTGCATGCAGGGGGGAAAGAACTCCTCTTTGATCGGACTTTGAATTTCCTGCTCGTCCAGTGAAGCAGTTGCCGATCCTCTCGCTAACCATTTTTGTTCCTGCTGTACCCTTTCCCGGCGTTCGCGTCCTTCCCGTTCCCCCCCAACTTTAAAATCCAGCGCCTGCAATAACAAAGCCCTGGCTGACTCGCCCTGTACCTGAGAGTGTACTTGGCGATTAAGGAAAGTAAAAGGCGATAGATTTGATAGATTTGGTGAGGCCTTTATTAATTCCGGCCGGGCCATCTCCCGCTGAAACTCTAAGATTTTATCCGGATCGACCGGAATGCTCGCCAGGCCCGACTTTTCATGTAGGCTATAGGGCATCCGGTAAAGATGGCGCGAAGCTAACAGGATGGTATCAATCTGCAAGAATTTATCAACATTTAATCTGTTCCCCATGATAACTTCGTCCGTTCCCACTTTCTGTTTGATGGTGGTGATATCATCAACTTGGAGGATGCGCTTAGCCAATTCCGCAGCGATATTTTCTTTGATGTAGAAGGCAATCTTGCGGGGGGCTTCCGGGAAGAGGTCTTTGGTAGCAGTAGTGCCGATGTATTTTGGAAAAGCCTCAAAGGGCACGCCGATATGGAACCCTTTATTTCCGGAGAACTTTATGGAAACGTCCTGGGCGCTACAGCCACAATACCTTAAAAACTTTACAATCAGGTCAGCAGCAATCTTGCTGTATTCTAAGATAGCACAATCAATATCTAACACTAAATCCCAGCCCACCCGCATTGAGTCCAGCTCTTTTCTAGACAGATTGCTGCTTAAAGCCAAGGCATTATCCCACAACTCTTCGCTGGCATGAAAGGAAGTGGCATTTTGTAAGGCCAGCTCTAAAACTTCGCGGGGATAAAGCAGGATATCAGGCCGTTTGCCAAAACTTTCATCATAGCGCACGCTGACTTCTTTCTGCTGGGCGTGCTGAATAAGGGCTTCCTGGACCTCGCGGCGCTTATAGTGCTTAAGGAGGATGGATTTGGTGAGGGCAGAGGGGGACATGGGGTTGATAGCGATAATAGCGGTAAATTAAAATGATTTTAGTGATATGTGGAAAGATTTATATAGTTTTCCGCTTTACAGTTATAAATGGGTGAACATCTGATTCATTTCCGTAATGAACAAATGCGGGAGACCATCCGGGTTATACTTTACTCTGCTTCTCTGGTTGGGCTGATTGCTGTTTTTCTGCTTCTGTTACTATAATAACCATGGCCCGACTAAGCGCGCTTCTGCATCTCCTTTCTGATTTTGGTAATGCCGCTCTGCTTCTCTATGCTTTATTCGTGGAGAGAGCATATAGTGTTCCCTTCCTTCTCTTAGTAATTCTAGTCCTCGCCCTGAAAATTATTGGTGACTTGTTAGAGTAGATAGAATAGAAAGAAACTACAAATTTAATCACCCCGCCAGAACTCTTCAATTTCATTCAATAATCTCCCTTCCAGCGTTTCCCGCTCCCCGGGCGGAAGAACTATTTCTGGAGGGGCGTATACTTTTGGTGCTGGCACGTAGGAAAGTTCTCCGGTAGCAAATTTTCCAGTTCGCTCTTGGAAAATCACACAAACGTCATGCCGGCCCTGACAGAGGGCATCAATTCCTTCGTCCCCGCCCTCGATCATACATTTATCAAACGCATTTTGTGGTGTTGAGGTGATTTTAAGATAAGGGCAGACAATGTTTAATCCCAACGGCGCCAGCCGCTGGAAGAACTCATAGCCAACGTGAACATTTAATATTTCCAGTTGCAGGCCTCTCATGAGCAGATATTCATGCTTTTGTAATGGTTTTTTCAGAATTAAAGTATGCCAGTAAATGTCCACAAAATCGGGATGAGTTACCAAGCGAATGATTTTTTCGTCAATGCTGTCTTGGGGATTTTTAGCCGGCCAGAGATGGGATAGGCCTCTCAGATATGCTTTTACCACTGCTTCCTGCTGGGTCTGGTCGATCGTTCCTAACCGTGCCTGATATTCTTCAATTTGCTGGTTTAAAGCTTGTACTCGCACTTGATACTGGGCGAGCTCTGCTTCCGTTCTCTTTTGAGAAGTACGCAGCTGGAGTACCTGCTCCTGCAGTTCTCCCCGCTGGAGACCTTGCAGTTCTAGAGTTTGCAGGCGTTCCTGAACGGTTTCCTCGGATTCCCCATCAATCTCCAGTCGGGCAAAGCGTTCGGCATTGACCGGTTCAGCATACCCCTCGTCTGATCTTGATCTATTACTCATAGCTGTAGCCCCATTACCCCTATTTGTATCCCCCTTCCAATTCTTAAAAGGGATGGTACTTTAAAAACTTTTACACCCAGCAATGGCCATTCAGAATATAAAGAAAGGTTAGGTGCTATCTATACTGACCTGGCCAGGCGGTTTGGGGTAGTGGTAAAATTGCGACAATCAGATCAAACCTGCACCCCTTCCGCCATAAAACAATGCTACCCTAATAGCACTATTTTCTAAAATCAATGCTACCCTAATAGCAATAGATTTATAAATAAGCTCAGTTTCATAGCTCTCATGGAGCTGAGCCTTATTAACAAGCACTGGCAGGAAGGATTCCGCTATAATATCCCTTACCGGAGAACTCTCTACGGGAAGCTCTGCCAGCATCTGAGCAGGAAGTTTATTCTTTCCCTCGTGGGGCTGCGCCGCACCGGGAAAACCACTCTGTTACGACAGCTGATGGATTTCCTCATAACAGAAAAAGGCGTCCCCCGACACAATATCCTCTATTACTCGTTTGATGAGCCGGCCGAATGGCAGAAAGTGGTCGATGAGTTCCTCAGAGTCACCCATAAAGAGCTGGAGACCCAGCCGCTGTACTTTTTTCTGGATGAAGTGCAAAAACTCGAAAACTGGCAGAATAAGGTCAAAATATACTATGACCACTATCCCAATATACGATTTATTGTTTCTGGCTCCTCCTCCCTTTTTATCCGCAAGAAGTCCGAGTCGCTCGCTGGCCGCATATTGGAATTCCCCCTTCCTCCGCTTTCCTTTCCCGAATTTATTGCCTTAAGGGGAAAAGAAGCTCTAACTCACAATAAAGAGATGTTTGCAGCAGAGTTGCAGCGGGAATTTGAGAAATATGCCTCCCGGCAATTCATCGAAATAATTGAAGAGCCAGAGGAAATAGGTCAGGAATATTTTAACAGTCTCTTGCGTAAAGTTATTTATGAGGATATTCCCCAGGTATATCCTGTTGAACAGCCGCAGGTGCTGTGGAGATTATTTAAGATAATTGCTGCCCAGCCAGGAATGCTTCTTGATTACCATAGTCTTTCTTCCGATTTAGGCATCCACGAGCGTACCCTTTCGGCCTACACTGAATTTCTGGAGAAAGCTTTTTTAATAAAAAAGATATACAATTTTTCCAGAAATAAGCTCACTTCAGAAAAGAAATTAAAGAAAATATATCCGATTGCCAGTTCGTTCTGTGAGTCGGATCTTTCAAAGAAAGTGGAAGCGCTCATTATCACCCAAATACCCTGTAACTTTTTCTGGAGAAGAACAGAGGAGGTTGATTGCATCCTGGTTAACGATGAAGTTATTCCAGTGGAGATTAAATACCGGGAATCAATTAAAAATAAAGATCTCAAAGGCCTCATGAAGTTTATGAAAGAGTTTGATACCAAAAGAGGGATAGTACTTACAAAAAACACGGAGAAAGAAGGGAATATAAAATTTATTCCCGCCTGGAAATGTTTACTGAATGTCGAGGCACATATCGGGGTAACAAAGAAGAATCACAACTTATAACAACATTCCCTCACCTGATAATACGTCTGCGGGCTGTGAAAATGCGGATCCACCGCACAATGTAAAGTCAGGCCTTCTTTCCGCTCAACCTGAAATTTAGCCATCGAGCCCGGACGGGGATGAATATATTTTAAGTCCGTCCCTTCTTTCAGGGGCAGGCCGGCGCGGTTACAACTGCTTAAATCGATAGAACAATCCTTTCGTAAGGCTGCACCCACTTCCTCAGAGTAGAAAGGCTCTAATTTTCCTTGACGATTAAAGCGATGCTCGGTCTGCAGGGTAAGCACTCCTTCCTTGATGTCAAAGTAAGCATCCAATTGCTCTTCGCTTTCCACCGTTCCACTTTGAGTCAGGAGCTCATGGAGTAAAGTTATTCGGCGGGAATCGGGCAGCCGATTTCCTTTGCCATCATACAATTTCTCTGGAGATTTTAAAAGCAGCAGAAAGTCAATACCCTGACGCAGGCTTAAAGCAAAAGCGTGCTGGCGATGTAATCCCTCATGAAACCGGTGCCGGTCAAAGTTTTTAGCGGAGTTTTTGTTCTGGTCTTTATCGTTGTTATCATTGTTTTTATAGGGCAATCGTTCCCAGGAAACCAGGGTATCAGGATATTCGTATTTGCCATGGGAACGGCCCGGCAATAGCAAGTAAGAAGTTAACGGCCGGATAGGGTAATAATAGGCGGGATCTACCGCCGGCGCTAAACCGATCCTGGCGAGAATGCGGGAGATGACCATCACGATAAACTTTTTTCATAACACTTATAAAGATTTCTCATCTTTGTAATACTTTACTATTATGAAGCAGAGGGCGGCCGCCAAGAGGGCGGGCGAGCGGTGCTGGTTACAGAGATTAATCCGTCTATCCGACGCCGGCTGGTTTCCGGAAGCGACGCTAAGCCGCGGGAACTGTAGCCGGCGTCGGCGAGCCCGCCCGGCGCCGCCCTCTGCTTCACGGGAAGATGGCCGAGAACTGTTTCAACTGCTGTGGGGGTATTTGAAACCTGAATAATTACGAATAATTATCGGGGTTCTCTGAATAACTGGTTTTATGCTCAAAGTTACCTGTTGTATAGTGGTTAGCTACAACTTCTCCCAGAGCTTCTACTACTCTTCTGGAAGGAGCCATTGATCCCCTTACCAGATATTCAGCTTTGATTTGTATGGCTGGAATGTGATGCCCATTTTGCGGATCGTCGCCACTAAAAACACTACCAAAATTGATCAGGCAAACACTGGCTTGCAGGTGTCCTGTAGGCATGGACTGAAAATTTAAACCGAAGCTGAAACCATTAAGGTTGTTGTAAAGGAGTTGCCGCCGTTTTCTTTTATCTCTCTCAAAAGGATGGTCGGGCATTTTACCTTTTCTTTTTGGGAATCTTTTACCCAGTTCTTTACTGAGATAGTCAACAAACCCGGCCAGCTCCCCTTTCGCTGTTTTAAGGCTTATTGTTGGGTGCGGTCCGCCTCCCAGGAATTCACTGTATTCTGTTGAGCGGTAAGGCCGGTTTGGTTTTCTGGGACTGGAAACTCTTTTTCTATACTGTAATTTACCCTCAACCCAGATAGCAAGCGGTGGTTCCAGGTTAAGTTCCTCTTCCGATTTCCCCGGATTCCTTTTTTTCATGGCCCGGGCATATTTTTCTGCCACTTCCTCTAAGGATTCGCATCTATTCTCACCAAGAACAAGTTTGTGCATAGTTTCAACCGTTTCTGATAAGAATTGGGCGTAGCGTGGAGGAGGTACGGCTAAATCTTTTAGCCCATACGTGCATACTTCAGTCGGAAAGTATAATGCTGGCCTTGTTGACATCCTGATAAAAGGTAAGAACGCTGATATTTAAATGTATGGTGAGAATTTTCTCATTGTACTGAAAAGCTTATCTCCGTTTCTCGGCAACAACAGAAAAGTTTATAAAGTGTTATCAATCTTTTGTTGACAACTGTCAACAAAATGATTACAACAACTCAAACCGTAGTACTTATACTTGTCAAGGACTTTTCGGCAGTTCATACGACGACTTCTCTGGCCCAGCAATTAAAAATGAGCCGTTGGGGTGTTTGGAAAGTAATAAAAAAGCTCCAGCAGGAAGAAATAATCGCCCTCCAGCCTACGGGAAAGGGAAAAACAAGTACCCAGACCATTCACCTAAACTGGAATAATAAACTCATAGAAAAGATCATAATGCTGGCGCTGGCTCAGGAAGCTTCAGCTCATAAGCGGTGGAGCTTTACGTTTGCTGAATTGGAAAAAGAGGTAGACTTTCTGCTGTTGTATGGCAGTATTCTTCATTCCCCTAAGAGGGCAGGAGACATTGATATCCTTAGTGTTGCTCCAGAAGAGAAATTATCTGCCATCAACAGGATTAGTTTTATCATCCAAAAGACACAGGAAAAGAAAATTCATCTCTACAATCTCACCGTTCAGGAATTCACTCAGGAATTACGGAAACCAAATAAAGTGTTCCTGGATGCGCTCAAAAGGGGTGTAATTCTCTTCGGCCAGGATACTTTTGTTGAATTTATGAAAAGGCTTTTCCCATGACTAAAGAAAAAGTTCAGGAATGCTTCGCCTCTGCTGAAAAAGATGAAGAACAGGGGAAGAAACATAAGGGTCTGCTTTTCACCAGGCCTGACCGGGAAGAAGCCAAAAGTTTTATTATTAAAGCAAAAAAGAATATGGAACTCTGTGGATGGTATAAAGAACAAGGCTTTGACTACAAAATTCCGGAGGAATGGTTCTATATTTTATATTATTGTGCTCTAGCTATCTTAGCTCTGTTTGGGGTAGAAAGCAGGAGCCAGCGCTGTACTGCCCTCTTCCTTCGCTATGTAAAAGATAAAAGTCTTATTGAATATGATGATGAGTTCATTGAAAGAATCCAGGTGTATAAGCAAAAAGAAAAGTTATCTGATGTTGACGAGAGAGAAAAAGGCAGATACAGCAGCCTCATTCAGATGAAAGAAGTCCTACGGGGATATGATGAAATGACTGCTCTCTGTAAACGGGCTATTTCGCAGTGTGAAGAAATTACTTTTAGTGATCGGAAGTATGTTGTACCGGAGGAAGTTATGAGGCCTAAGCATTAATAAAGTAAGATTTTCCACTTAGGATTACAAAATTCAGTATCCGCAAGCCAATCTCAAATCCTGCCCGGCGTAAATCCGGTAAGGGGCCTCAATCTTATTCCGGCAGGCGATTCGTAGATACGCTTTTCGATCTCCGCATTCCCGCTCGGCAAGACCAATGAGAGTATCACCCTTCTCTACTGTTATACTGCGTTTCAGGTAGTGATCTTTATAGGGACTAACAAAGAGGTGAGAAGTGTCAGAAATACCAGCACTCGTAACCGTACAAGGCCCGTGATAACCAGCACAGTCCAGAATCGCCTCACCCGTCACCGGCGGGGCCATACTCACTAAACTGCATAAGGTGGCTATTGTCCGTTTCATGGTATTGTTTGCCTCCTAACTTTCTTTCACAACTTATCTTTCACAACTTCCCCACTTCTTTCTGGAACTGCTGCGCCTTCTTTTTCAGGCCGGCTAAAGCTTCCTTCAGGGCTTTCCGCGGCTCAATTCCTTTAGTTTCCAGCAGAAATTGCGGCACGCCCACCAGCGGATGATCAATCCGGTAAACGGCAATCTCTACCCCTTTAACTTTCAGCAGCTCATGCTTTAAGGCATTACAGAAAGTGTGCGTTTCCCCTTTCAACTGGAAGACCAGCTTGTTCTTGGTTTCTTCAATGGGAAGGAATTCCATGGTCTGGTGGGGGATAATAATTTTTGTTAGGTTCTAACTTAATTACTCACTTAAAGCGATTGTTTATAAAGATTATGGCTGGTTTTGGTGAGAGCGATAAAGCTGGGATTAGGCAAAAAGAAAAGGATGCTCAGGCAGTGTTGATGCTCTTTCCCGATTTTTACCCCAAACATAAAGGCAAGGCCCATTTCCTAACCAATTGTCCCAGATCCATGCCCTCCACCCTTTTCTAAACCTTTATTAACCACGGGAGAATCATTTCGTTCATGAGCACTACCACCACCTCCCATATCATCCAGACCTCGATCGTAACGGCATTTACTATAGCCGCCGCCCTGATCTGGAAAGACGTGATCATTGAATTCATCGAGCTGATCGTTCCTCCTCCTACCGGCTTAATCTATAAGTTCATAGCGGCCATTATTGCCACGGTCTTTGTCATTCTGGCTATCTATGCCGTCCTGAAGACGGAGTCAGAAGCCAAGAAGGTCTTTAAAGAGATTAAAGGGATCGAGAAGAGGAATCAGAAATGAGCGCTTTTACCCAAAACCAGGGAAACGCCGCCTGGGCCGTGAGCCTCGTGCTCCAAGCGCTTCCTTCTTCGTTAAATGTTCGTTTCCAGCTTGGCGGTGGAGCACCTACCACACCCTCTGACGAGACAGCAATTCTCGGCTCACCTCTTGGCCGGGGCGGCGGCGTTTCCATCTAAGATATTAAACATGAAACTCATCATCCTCGGTCCGCCGGGCAGCGGAAAAGGTACTATCGCTGAACGACTAGAAAAGGAATTCCGCTGGAAACACATTTCCGCTGGTGAATTATTGCGGGAGGAAGTGGCTAAGGGAACGACCATCGGCAGGGATATCCAGAAAGTCCTGGAGAAAGGCCGCCTAGTTCCTAATGAGCTGGTCAATGACATTGTCCGTCTAGAGATTCAGGGACGGAAACATTACATTTTAGACGGTTTTCCCCGCAGCATCGAACAAGCTAAACATATCCAGGACATAAAGATCGACTTAGCTCTTTATGTTGATGTTCCGGAAAAAGAAGTTATTGCCCGCCTCGCCGGAAGGCGGATTTGTGCCCGGGGAAGGCATAGCTACCACCTTCAATACCTGCCACCTAAAAAGCCGGGAATTTGTGATTATGATCCATCAAGACTTATCCGGCGGAAAGATGATCGGCCGGCCACGATCAAGAAACGGTTTGTGGTTTATAGGAAGGAAACTGAGCCCGTAATTCGCTACTATCGGCGGAAGGGAGTGCTGCAGCGGATTGACGGAAGGGGAAGCCCTGAGGAGGTGTATAGAGACGTAAAGAGAATTTTAAAGAAGTAAAACCTTTTAAAGAAGCCGTCTTTTTCTTTCTTTAATGCAGACGTGCCGGAGTGGCCAAATCCATGCTGGAGGCTTAACGGGTACGGTTCAGGGCCGTATGGCTTAGTGCCTACGCAGGTTCGAATCCTGCCGTCTGCATTTGGGGCTGTGGTCTAACCTGGTAGGATTGGCGGTTCGGGAAGCTTCGAAACGCCGCCTGGTCGGGGTTCAAGTGCAAGTAACCAGAATAGTTGCAGAAAATATGGGTATTTGCAGAAAAGATCCTCGCAGCCCCATTCTTTTTTACGATGGTATTGGCGTAGTTCGCCCTGGGGTTGATAAGGGGCCAGGCCCTTTATTCACCAATAACTCCCTATAATCCTTTCCAGCGCCTGATCAAAGCGTGCCGGCTTGTCGGTGCTGGCCTTGCCGGCGTTTGTCCTCTTCAGATTACCCCCCGAAAAATCAAATATCCCCAGCAGATTAGCAGGTTTAGGAAAAAGAAGGTTAGGAAAATGAAAGCGGTCAAACGAAAAGATGCCGAGGCCCTGAAATGACTGCGGAGCTGGTTGCTGCTCCTGCTGAACGTGCTGATTCTGATCATCTCTCTCCCACGTCAGCATTACCACATAGCGCTGGGGAGGAAGGAGGAATTGGGCCAGGCAGGCCTCATAGGGTGGCTCTTCCGGCTGGCAGCGGTAACGGGCTAGAGGATTAGCTCTCTTCTCAGCGATGTAATTAGCCAGGGTTTCAGCCTTTTCCCGGCGTTGCTGGTGCTGGGTAGAGAGAGCATGGCGATGAAGGGAAGAGCGCTGGGGGAGAGTGTAAGCCGGCGAGGCCAGGCTTAATAGGCTAACAAAGGCAGCAACTTGTCCGAGGGAAAGGAAGGGGTGGGGGGTCATGGTTTGGGGTATGATTGATGTGATTCAGGTATTAGGCTGTACTTCGCCGCTGGCTGTTCTGCCGGCAGAGCGATATCTTTATGGAATGGCTTTGTTACATACTCGGCCAAGGCTCTCCAGAGTGTTTTTTTCGCCGAAGGAGGACGGGGGAGTTGGGAGGAGAAATATTCTCCAAAAGTCCAGAGAGTTGCCCCCACTCCCCCAAAAATAATTGCTAAACCGAATAGAGAATAGATTGCACTCTCATCCCCAGCACTTAGAGAGATGAACGTTTCTTTGTTATTATATGCAAGGGTAAGGCTGTGATATTCTGCAAATAAATAAAACCCCAGCTCCAGAGGCCTCTTAGGGCCAAACGATGGTTGTGCCGGTGCACCCGTTGTGATAAGCTGCTGTAATTCAAGACTTTTTTGCCGTTTGTTGTTTGCCTGATGCAGTTTATGAACATAGTAAGAACCGATAACTAGTGATCCACCAAAGAAAAAAAGTGCCGGCGATGAATTCTCTATGCCAGCGACGGCAAGATATGTACCAAAACCAGCGTAAGCAGCATCAGCGAGATTGTAGGTAATCCTGGCCAAATCCCATTTATCCCAGCCCAGTCTCTTATCTGCTGCTATCGTCACTTTCTCAAACTGCTTCCAGATCAGTTCATCGAGCGTGATTAAAGGGTTGGTCATGGTGTTGGTGTCGCTTCGCTCTACTCTCTTTCCGATAGTCTTTTTTCTTTATTATTCTTTTTCTTTATTGTTTCTCTTCTTTATCTAAATCAATCAACGGCGTAATCTTCCCTTCCTGGGCAAGGATTTGCTTTTTATATAACGTCACGCGCATGTACTCGCGAAGGTAGGGATTGGTGATTTCATCAACATGGGGATTGAGACGATAGAGTGGATTAGCCTTATGTTTTCTGGAAATAGCACCACATCGGACTAATTCATCAAAGGTTTGCTGCCAGAGTGCAGAGAAACTTGCCGGCTCTACTTTTCCTGCAGCATTTTTCCGGAAATATTCTGCCGGCATATAAGCCTGTCCTTTAAAATGCGCTGTTTTTCCTTCCGTGAATCCACGCACCAGGCCAATATCCAATCCCGCTCGCGTCAGCAGACGGTCTTTATATTGTTCCAGATTAAAATCCTGCCCTCCCGACGGTGATGGTGAAGCCGTGTGCAGTCCCAATTCCGTAAACAGTTCCTGCTTAAGCTTCAGCAACTCTTCCAGGCTGGTATAACGATCAAGATGCTGTTCCAGGCCAAAGCGTTTTTCTAAGTCTTGTCTTCGATTTCCATTAATTCCTATCTCTTTTTGTACGAGTTTTAAAGCGCGCAGGTATTCCCGATGAACATTTTGAAAGGGGTAAGCCAATATTTCCGGGTTCTGTTGCACTAAACGGAGACCGTACACCTCTCCTACGATCTTGTCCAAGTGCTCATGGAATTCCTCCAATTGCTCCAGCGAAATAATACCCGCATAATTTTCCGCTACTTCTAAAGGAAGTTCAAACATAACGGTAAGGTATTCAATGATTTCCTGCCGCGGGGAAGGGGATGGTGCAGGTAGTGGTATTGATGGCAGTAGGGTTGGTGATGGTGGTAGGACTGGAGTTGGTGATAGTAGTGCTGCTGCTGGCGCTGCACGGGAAGAAAGAGGGGGTGGAGCTGTTCCTATCGTTGGCCCCTGAAAAGTTAAAAGTTGAAGAAGCGTTTTAGCAGTTTCCCGAGGAAGATATTTCTTCCTGCTCAAAACGTCCATTATTTTCTGGAGCCGTCCCCGCTGTTCCATTTCATCAGGATAGGAGAAGCGATAGGTGAGCTGCTCTATCCCTGGAAGTTGATCTCTTAAACTGGGGCAATCTTTTGCTATTCCCTGAAGTTGGTCCACCAGTCTGCTGTATAATTTTTCTCTCGCTTCTCCGCTAAGAGCCTGGGAACGGCGGGAAAGAGTAACACCATAAGCAATTAAATGATGAACATTTTCCTGAAAATATTTTTAATAGAAGCCATGTTACTACTCTTCAGGTT
>JBBSWG010000037.1:0-19315 GCA_038046425.1 Nanobdellota archaeon | reverse complement strand
AGGTTAGGGAAGAAATGACCGAAGAAGACCTGGAATTAGAAAAAGAATTGCCGCTGCCGCCTCCGCCGAAAAGGAAGCTGTAGATGATTACGTTAGAGGGTTTTGAGTGGTCTGTACTCATTTCTATATGAACTGCGTCAACCTCAACATTGAATCAAAACCATCTGGCGTGGGGTACGGTAGTTCTGCTAGACCCGCTTCTGTTAACCGTTTCAGTTAATTGGTTGTGAGTTAACAGTGTGGTTTTTTACGGGCCCCCCGCCCCCACGCTGGAGAATTTTGCGCAGCAAAATTCTCACAAATCTTTGCCCATGATCGTCCTTCTGCCATTAGCTTTAGCCCGCTGGATAGCATCGAGAACCAGCTGCTTAGCCTGCTCCTCCAGCTTCTCCGGGAACTCTTTGGCTACCTGATCCACGCCGACATTGGCTTCTTTCAGAATTTCTTTAATCTGGCTGCGGACGATGAGCATGAAGGTAAAAGAGGCATAAGCTATATAAATATTACCCTTTCACTTAGGGATATGGATTGCCTCTTCTGCAAAATCATCCAGGGACAGATCCCTGGCTATAAAGTCTATGAAGATAAAGATAATCTGGCTTTCCTGGATATCAAACCTCATGCCGAGGGACATGCCGTGGTCATCCCTAAAATTCACGCCGAGACCGTATTTGAGCTGAGTGCCGAGCAGAATAAAAAATTGATGGCAGCAGTGGTTAAGACCATGGAAAAAATCAGGGACACGTTAAATCCCGCGGGCTTTAACGTCGGCTGGAATCATAACCCGGCCGGGGGACAGGTTGTGCCGCATTTGCATATTCATATCTTCCCGCGCTACCACGGCGATGGCGGCGGCAGCATGCATTCCATTGTCAGGAATCCCGGGCAGAGAAGGGTGGAAGAAGTTGCTGCTTTGTTCCAGGGAAAATAAAAATCCCCACCATCCCTATTACTTCATAGAAAACTCAATGAGAAAACTCTCTCCAGAAACATGGGATTCCCAATATCAGCGAGGGCAATGGGATCATCTTCTCCACGAGCAGGAACGTAATAAAGTTTTGGGTGAACTAGGCCGTAAATATCATCCTCATCCTGTGATTCTTGACGTCGGCTGCGGCTTCGGCAATCTCCTGCCGCATCTCACCTTTCAACGCTATATGGGGATAGATCTCTCGGCAATAGCCTTAAAGCAGGCACCGCGGGGAGCGAAGGTGCAGTTTCTCTGTGTTGAGGCGGAGCAATTCCAAACCGCTGATAAATTTGACTTCATTATCTTCAATGAAATACTGTACTATATGGATGCTTTCGCGGTATTGGATAAATACAAAGCGTTCCTTACGCCCCGCGGTATCTTTCTCATTTCTATGTGGAAGCATCCTACAACTGTCCGCCTGTGGGAAGAGATTGAAAGAAAATATGATTGTATTGAATGGCGAGAAGTGCAGGATGGACAAAATGAGTGGAAAATAGGGGTGATTCGAATCCGGTTATCTCCTTAAAACCGGCTTGGTTAATTAATGATAGGTTCATTGGTGAGAATTTTGCGAAGCAAAATTCTCAACAACATTAATAAATAATCTTCTAAATGGCACCTGGTATGGCGGTGTGGCTTAGCCTGGTTAAAGCGCCACTCTTTCGGGCGAGGCTCATAAAAATTGAGCGCTGAGAGCAAGGCTCAATGACGAAACTCAATAACTGGGTTACGTGGAGATCGGGGATTCAAATTCCCTCACCGCCACTTTTTTCCATCGAATGGTCCATCTCGCCACCAGCAAGGATAAGCACTTCTGCCGGAAATGTAAATCAAAGCATGTTGATATCTATGAATATAAAGGCAAGACAGTGCAGGCCTGCCTGGATTGTGGGCAGGAGCAAGCAGTAGATTTATAAAAGAAGATTATACTTCCGGGGTTATGCCACCGTCGCATAACCTGGTACTTTACCGTGGGCCAAGTCCCACGCGAAGCGGGATAGTGCGCAGGTCTTGAAGTAGCTTTGATAAAGCTACCATCAAAAGGCGGGCATACGCTCACTTCGTTCGCGTAGCCCACCATGATGAAAGCAAACCTGTCCCTTACGGGATTGTCGGTTCAAATCCGGCCGGTGGCGGTTTTTTTACGTCAAACAGGAGATCTACACCATGTATCTTACTCTTGCTCTCCGGCGAACTGTTCAAGCTATCCGAAAACACCCTTACCTCTTGGCCCTGCTGCTCTTCCTGCAGCTGCTGCTGGCCGGCAGCCTCTTCTTCGTCATCTTCACTTACCAAACGCAGTTGATCACCGAGGCCACGGCCCTGCTGGAAAGCCCCGCCAACGTTGAACAGAATCAGGCTACTTATGAACCAACCGCAAATAATCCGCAAGCACTCAATAATCAACAAGACATCCTGAAATTATACCAGCATTATACAGCCCTGATTCAAAACCTTAAACTGCTGCTGGGCTGGCTGGCGGGAATATTATTTATTGGCAGCGGGATATTGTGGTTATTATCGCATCGTCTTCTAGAAGAAGGCGTCAATGCCGGCAAATTCCTCTGGAGGTATCTGCTGTCCACAATTATCCTACTCCTCCCTGGAGTCTTAGGAAGCTACTACAGCCTAAAAGTGCTGATGGTCAGGCAAACGCCAGAGTTGCTGGGAACAACGTTGAGGGATATAGGAATGGTGTTTTTGATTTCTTATTATCTGCTGTTGGTGGCCTTGGCCTTAAACCCGGCCAGATCCTGGAAGGATTCTATAAGAGCCTGGTGGAAGACGGCTATTTCCGTACACAAAACTATCCCCCTGCTCCTGATTAATGACGTGATTATCGGTGGTTTGCTCGCTTTAATGCTCTGGAAAATGTGGTTTTGGCTTCTGCTGCCGTTGCTGATCCTTGTTCCGCTGGCCCGTTTGTTTTGGATAAGTGGGGTGAGAGAGATCGCTGATGAAAACAGTAATACTTCACTATCCTGAAGCAGGGGGAGCACCAATACCCGAGCGTTCTCTCTATTTTCACGTCGATTGCGGAGGGGAATGCCCCATCCGGGGAGGTGCCGCATTCGAGTGAAACATACGAGAAGCGAGGCGGTGCTCCCCCTGCTTACTATGAAGCGCCACCAGCATCTCCAAAATTCCTGATTCAGTCCTCGTAGGAGCTGCGTCCCCGTAGGGGGCATCCCCCCGCGACGCTCTGGAAAAGAACCTCAAGAGAATTTTGACCTTAGGATGCTGGTGGCGCTTCAGGATAGTGAAGTATTACTGAAAACAGTTAAGTATTTATAGTAACCCTGCTTTTAGGCAATTATGGAAGCGGAAGTAGTTACCTTATTACGGCAGGATCTTGAATTCATCAAGAGAAAAGTAATTGACATAGATGTGGAACTGGAGGAGATACATGATGATTTGCATCAAGTTAGGCCGGAATATCTGGAGAAACTTGAGAGAATAAAAAAAGAGCCTGGAAAAAAGTTCACTTCTAAAGAAGAGTTTTTGGACTACCTAGAACATGAATTATGAAATCAAGCCTGATTTAGATCGAATTCTCCAGAAGCTGAAGAGAAAGGATCCAGAATCATTTAAAGCGGTATTGAATAAAATTAAAGAAATAGTGGACAGTGGAAACCCAGACCATTACAAACCGCTTCGCTACGATCTTAAAAACAAGAAGAGTGTTCATATCAGAAAATCTTTTGTCCTTATCTTTGAATATGATCAAAATACAAATACTATCTATTTTTTAGACTATGACCATCACGATCGTATTTATCTTAAGCAATACCAATGAAAACTATCCTGATTGACACCAACGCCCTGCTGGCAGTTGTGGAATGGAAGATCGATCTAATGGAAGAATTGAAAAAAGCATATGATTTCCCCTTTCTGATAGCCGTGGTAGAAGGGACGCAGGAAGAATTAGGAAAAATTGCCCGGGAAGGTCGGGGCAAAGAGAAGCGCCTGGCTCTGCTGGCGCTTGCTCTTCTTCAGGCTAAACTGATTCCCCATCTTCCGGGAAAGGGGAATGTGGATAAAGTCCTGATACAATATTCCAAAAAAGGCTATTTAGTTCTTACCCAGGACCGCGAGCTGAAGAAGAAGCTGATGAAGCCCTACCTGACCATCCGGCAGAAGAGGCGGATTCTCGTAAACAGTTAATAGGGTTTATTCCATAAAGTTTATTCCATAGGGTTTATTCCACCGTACAGCTTTTTGCCAAATTTCGCGGCTTGTCCACATCACACTCTTTAACATCCGCAACATGGTACGCTAATAATTGTAAAGGGATTATTGTCAACAAAGGATAGAAAATCTCCTCGATTTTAGGGATATAGATAATGTCATCACTTACTTTTTTAATCCTTTCATCCCCTTCCGTAGCCAGAACAATCACTTTCCCGTTTCGCGCTTTCACCTCCTCAATATTGTTAAGAGTTTTTTCATACACTGCATCCTGCGGGCAGATTGCCAGCGTGGGAGTATCCTCGGACACCAGAGCTAGCGGCCCATGCTTTAATTCTCCCGCTGGATAAGCTTCCGCGTGGATGTAAGAAATCTCTTTCAGTTTTAAGGCCCCTTCCAGCGCGAGAGGATAATTGATATTTCTCCCGATATACAGAAAATTCTGATAGGCAAAATATTTTTGGGCTAAAGCTTTAAGCTGGTGGTTTAATGATAACGTTTTTTCTATTTTCTCCTTTAAACTTCTACCGGGAAAGTTCTGGCTGGCCAGAGCATACGCCATTTTATAGAGCGTAACCAGCTGGGCAGTGAACGCTTTAGTACTCGCGACGCCAATTTCCGGTCCGGCTCGGGTATAAATGACCTGGTCAGCCTCCCGGGCAATGGTGCTGTCCACCACGTTAATGAGGCCCAGCGTCCTTGCTCCTTGCTCCTTTGCTAACCGTACCGCTGCCAGGGTATCAGCGGTTTCCCCGCTCTGTGAAATCGCCAGCACTAGATCGTCCGGGCTGAACAGCGGCTCTTTATATCGGAATTCAGAAGCAATTTCCACCGTCACGGGAATTTTAGCGATCTTCTCGATGAGGTATTTTCCCACTAAACCGGCGTAGTTAGCGGTGCCACAGGCGACGATGATAAGCCGATTGAAATCTTTCTTTAACAGCATTTCCGCTCTTAACGAATCTTCCACCACCCGTGGCTGCTCAAAGATCTCCTTGAGCATGAAATGTTTATAACCCTGCTTCTGGGCCTGCTCGATGTTCCAGTTGACTTCCTTGGTCTGGAGAGGCTGCGCTTTTCCCTGGAAATCGATAAGGTGTACACCGTCACCAGCAATTCTTACGATACGGAAATCATCTAAGTAAACCACCTGACGGGTATGCTCAATCAGCGCCGACACGTCTGAGGCAAGAAAATTTTCCGTTCCATTTAATCCCACGACCAGCGGGCTGCCATTTCTTGCGGCCACAATTTCCAAACCATCATTCTTCAGGACGCAGAAAGCGTACGCTCCCACGAGACGCTGTACAGTTTTCCTGATGGCATCGGTAAGATCACCGGCATAATATTTGGCAACCAGATGGACGATGACTTCCGAGTCCGTCTCCGAGCTGAAGTCTATCCCCTCCCGGCGTAATTCTTCCTTTAATTCCAGGTGATTCTCGATGATCCCATTATGGACGATGGCAAATTGCCGGGAATTGTCCAGGAAAGGATGGGCATTTCTGTCGGAAGGAGACCCATGGGTGCTCCATCTCGTATGCGCTATTCCCGTTGATCCGGGAAGGGAGATCTCCCGTACCTTTTCCACTCGTCCCTTTTTCTTATGCAGGTGCAGGGCACCATTATGAGCGGTACAGATGCCTGCAGAATCATACCCGCGATATTCTAGTCTCTCTAAACCCGCCACTAAAATCGGGTTCGCCTCTTTTAAGCCGAGATAGCCGATGATGCCGCACATCTTCCGGGATGGTTTTAAAGGGGATTTAAGAAAGTTGTGATTTTTAAGATTATTCTTGTCCGGCAATTACTGCCCAGCAATTCCTGCATCGTTCAACACTTCTTTGAGGTAGGGATGCCAGTCTTTCTCTGCTTGATGGAAGATTTTAAACTTAGCATGGTGCTTATCCAATCGAATCTTCGATAAATCCTTCTCCGTCAATTCCGCCACAAAACAGCTGTTAATCGTATGCGTTCCTTTCCCATGGCCAAAAGGATCTTCCGGAAAGATTGTTTCGTAGCTGCCTTTCACTGCCTGCAACGAGCCAATCTCGATCCCGATTTCCTCTTTTACCTTTCGTCGGGCCGCCTGTTCCCTGGTTTCATTCTTATGCACTCTTCCTCCCACTAGCCACCATTGTCCTTTGGCCGGTTCCGTCTGCCGCAGGAGCATCAGGAAACCGCCATCCGCAGTTTTAAGAATGATGTCCACGCAGGGGATGGGGACGTGTTCGTGGATCTTCCGGTAAAGGTTAAGGGGAAGGTGCGGGGTCATTATTCTGTTGCCAGGAGTGAGCCGTTTAAAAAGGTTGGGGAATTATAAAATCACTCGTCCAGTTACTGCTAACAAGGGTTTTCCATTTGCTTCTCTCCTCTTTTTATATTCTTTATAGACCGTATCAATATTCAACACATACCCAAACAAAGCGTCGATCTTCCGTTGCAATTGCTGTTCGCTAAAGCTATCATAGCTGCTGAATTTCCGGAAAACAGCCGGGGTGATTTTAAGATAAACGGTGGTCCAGAAGGGATCCTTTTCACCGGTAGCTTTGATCGCCTCGTTAATCACGCCCTCGCCGGCATTGTAGGCGGCAACCCCTAACCGCAGCTGATCAGTATAGCCTTTATACTGTCGGATCTTTCCCTTGAGAATTGCCGTCCCGGAATCCACATTCTTCCAGGGATAAAAGCGGTCGTCAAGAACACAACTTGCCTTTTTTCTTTTGCTGCAGGTATCGTACCAGAAGATGTCACCCGCTTTCTTTTTCTCCTCTTCCGTTAGCCGGTGAGAACAGCATTCCTGTGGTCCCAGGGCACGGTCTTGCTGACACATATATTTAATGCCGCCATTAGCAGAACTAGCGCACACTTGCATCAAGCCGCTGCAGCCAGTCCAGGAGATAGCTTCACTGTTACCGTGGGATTCAAAGCGGATTACGGTCGTGATCAATTCTTCATCCAGGCCATGCTTTTGAGCTGCTGTCGGAATGGCATACAAAAAAGTGGAATGGATCTCCTGGATTCGGGAAAGATATTTCTCGAGATTAGCTTCCAGAACGGAGAGTTGTTTCCTGGTATCAACGGATGGGGTGGCGTTAGTCTGGGAAGAAGTTGAAGTAGTAGCACAGCCTATAGAAAAGCCTAAAGCCGCAGAGACGAGCAGTCGTTCCAGCATGCCTTCTTTTGAGAAAAAAAGATTATAACCTTTAGCTGTAGGGAGGACGACAACAACCAAGAGAATTTTACGAAGAAAAATCATTTAGAAAAAGTACGGCTGCCGGGACTTTCCCAGCCAGGATTTGGTTTTACTCTTTTGCTGCTTTAGGCCTTGCTGCTTTAAACCTTGCCGTTTTGAACCCGGGTCGCCACCTCTCTTCAACTGTTCTGCCCGCATTAAGCAGGCCCAAACGTCTGGGAGGGTGGAGTCTTTAAGCGCGCCGTGTTTTGTGCCGCTGGACCACAGCCGTATGCCTGACGCCAAAGAGGGGAGATTATTAAAGGTAACGATTATTTTTTATAATGCGCTAAAATTCTTTCTGCCGCTTCACCATTGTCCCAGAAAGAGACATGATTTCGATCAAGTTTTAGCTGTCTACAAATTAAATCCTGCTTTTCTTTATCTAAAGTAGATCTGACTTTTATCGCCGGCATTCCCTCTGCGGTTTTATATGCTTCCCCCACCACTATCCCCACGACAACAACAGAATTATTATTATCACGATCACTCAATTCGAAATAAGCTATTCTCTCATCTTTGAAATCCATATACTTTGTTCCGGAATGATTACTAATTGGCTTATTTAGTTCTGAGTGGTGGTTCTCCCCGGCGTCATGGATAAGATATTCTAAAGTCATTTTCAAGAGTCAAACGCTTTAATAGTACTACTAATTAAGAGGTACTATATAAACTTTACTCTTTCTTTTCTTCCTCTTCACTCCCTTCCCTTCTAATGACCTTCACTGCATCCATCTTGACGGTAATAGGAATGGGGACTGCCGCTTCCAGCAATTCTACCACAATCTCCTCTTTGGGCTTGTTGATCCGGATGACCTTGGCATTCTCGCGCTTGAATGGGCCGGAAATGATCTCCACGATGTCATGCTTATGGATATTCATCTCTATCTTAACTTGTTCCAGCATGTGCTCAATTTCTTTATAGGGAATTTCCGCTTCCAAAATCCCGCGAGAGTACGGAACACCTTGCAGCACGTTCTCGGCATCTTCCTTGCTCCCGGCTTCCACAAAGATGTAGCCGCGCATACCGTGGGGACGAATGACCGCTAAGAATTCTCCCTTGACGCCGCGGCGCAGCTTGCTGACGAGGTAATCCACGACCTGATCTTCGCGGTTGGCAGCCGTCCGGACGCCAAAGATCTTGCTGCCGTTTTTCTTCTCGTCTTTCTCCTGTTTCTCGCTTTCTTCGTCGGCCATGGTGGTTTTTAAGGTGATTATTTGGTGTAGTTGTTTAATGTGGTTTAAATTTAATGTAGTTAGTTAATGAAGTAAGGTAATTATTTTTCTGGATAATGGCATATTAGCATTTATCTAAATAATAACTGCTTCAGCAGGAAGAGGATAAAGCCGATCGCCCCGATGATCGCTGCTCCGATGCTCGTCACTTTAAGCGTGCTGGTGAACTCTTCCCGATTAGGCTTCTTGGTAATCCGTAATACCCTGATGGTTTCCTTTATAAATCTTTTTACCTTGCTGGGCTGCTGGATTTCCTCAGAAGATTTAGAGGATTCCTTAGGGGATTCAGAGGAGGATGAAGTTTGCTCGTCCATGTGGTGAGAAAATAAAGAGTGGATTTATAAAGGTTTGCGGGTTTTTTTGCTTCAGTTAAACAGAGTTTCTTTAAAATGCATAGAATCCCTCGCTATCTCCTAACCCCGCCCCACACTCAATTCATAAACTCAATCCCTAACTCACTTTCTTTCACGCTTTTCCGCTTCAGGAAAAAGCTGTTACCCTCGCCAAAAATCTGTTCAGACTTGACGCCAGTAATGATCAGCATCGTCCGGATAGTCTTATCCAGATCCTTGTAAATCTGCGCTCCCCAGATGATCTTAGCTTTTTTATCCAGACGTCCGGCGACCGTTTCCACAATCTTACGGGATTCATCCAGCGTCAGGCTTTCGCCCCCCGAGATGTTGATTAAAGCGCCGGTAGCATTAGATACATCCACATCAATCAACGGGTTATCTAAAGCTTTCTGCACCGACTCTTCCGCCCGGCTTTCCGCATCCGACTCGCCCATGCCGATTAAGGCTACGCCGCCCTCAGCCATGATCGCTTTCACGTCCGCAAAATCAAGGTTGACCAGGCCCGCTTTCGTGACCAGCTCAGCAATGCCCTTGACCGCATTGGTTAAGATCTCATCAGCAACTTTAAAAGCCGTCTGTAAAGGGAGATGGGGAGCAAGCTCTAACAGCTTTTCATTAGGGATAACAATCAGCGTGTTAATGCTCTGCTCTAACTTCTCCAGGCCAATCATGGCATTCTCAAAGCGATGAGAGCCTTCCATCGTAAAAGGCATGGTGACGATCGCTACACTCAGCACGCCTAGCCGTTTGGCCATGTTAGCAATAAATGGCACTGAACCGGTTCCCGTTCCTCCCCCTAAGCCACAGGTCAGGAAGATCATGTCCGCTCCTTCCAAAGCTTTCTTCAGGTCCAGCTCGCTTTCTTTGGCTGATTCCTCCCCAATTTTAGGGTTAGCGCCTGCGCCCAGGCCATGGGTAAGTTCCCGGCCGATCAATACTTTGCGGTCGGCGCTGGTATACAACAGATCCTGGGCATCAGTATTGACAGCGATAGTTTCAATCCCTTTAATGCCTACTTCGGAGATGCGGTTAACGGTATTGTTGCCAGCTCCCCCGCAGCCGATGACGCGGATTCTGGTCTTCTGGCTGGCTAACAGCTTCTCCAGCTCGGCGTCAATATCTAAATTTGTGCGCTTGCTCAGCTCTTTATGGGTAAGGACTTCCGCCTGGATGCGGGGAAGAGAATTTGAGGAAGATGGGGAAGAAGGGGGAGGAGCTGGCACTGAGGAAGTTGATGGATATTGGCTTCTAAAACCAGGATAGTCCATGGGTCACCAGCTTTTATTGAGAATTTTGACAACCATTCCCTGCGGTCGGTTTTCAAAATTCTCTAGCGTGGGAACCAATACTCTTTATAAAGATTATTATGGTAGAGGAGATAGGGGAGAATCTTGAGAATTTTGCAGGGCAGAATTCTCATATGAGGGGAATAAAGCACATAAAAATCACGTAAACGACTTCGGGTCTCGCTTCGCTATCGCTCCGCAGGGTTCAAAGGGCGGCCCGCCCTAAATCCTATAGCTCACTGCTGCTTCCCACCGTCACTTCCTTCAGCCCGGTCAATTCCGCCAGCTTCTTGCCCAACTCGCTGGTGAAAGGTGCAGGTAATTGGAACGGTAAAGTAACCGTCGCTTTCCTTTCCCCTCTTTCCATCACTCCACTTTCCTCACCACTATTCCTAGCACTTTCTCTTATCTCCACTTTAATCTTCTCCGCCGGAATCCGCAGACCCATATTCAGATAGGCAGTAATCTGTTCTTTGGGCTCAGTCACTTTCCGCTGAATCCTGATTTCATAGATGATCTCTTTCCCCGCTAAAAGATGATTGAAATTGACCATCACCCGCCCGCCGGAAACGCGCATGACCGTGCCTACTTCACCGTCCACGTCAATCTGCAGCCCGGGATGCGGCTCCATCTTATGCTCATAGAACGTGCTCATGGGGATGATCTTCATCTTCTTGATGTCGCGCTTGCCAAAGGCTTGTTCGGGAGAAAGGGTAATGGTGTACGATTTGCCCACTTCTTTGCCTTCCAGCTCTTTATCCAGGCCGGGCAGCAGTTGTTGCTCGCCGACACAGATGATCGGGGAAGAAAATTGACGGTTTTCCGCCGGGAGATGATGTTGTTTGGCCACGCGTTCGCTGGTAGTGTCAAAGACCGTGCCGTCGGTCAGTTTGCCAGTATATTCTACCTCAATGAAGTCGTGGTGGTGGACAGTTTCATTATTTTCGTCAGCCATAGACGCTGCAGAAGGAACACTATTTATAAGCTTTTTCTTGAAGATACGCCAGAATTTTCTCTGCTGCCTGCTCGGCACTGATTGCTGACGTATCCACCACCAACTCATACTGTGATTCAGCGCTAGGATCAATTCCATAATATTTTTGGTAGCGCCTTAAATCATTCTGCTGCCGCTGCTGTAATTCCCCAACCATTTCTTTCAACGAAGTGATAGCTTTTCCTTCATTCCGTTCCGCCTGCTTGTCCTGATCCTGCAGATCTCTCCAGATGCGTTTGGCTCCCTCCGTCAAATCACATTTCACGTAAATCTTTATAGATTCGGGAAGGAAATGATATTGGGTTCGTCCTTCGACAATTACCAGCTTCCCCTGTCCTTCCAGGTTCCGGGCTCGGGCCGCAACGTTGTGGTCAACGTCCACATCAGTTTCCGGATGCGTTTGGGCATATTCATTCAACTCAGCCAGAGTCATCCCTTTCTCTCTCGCTAAATCCCGCCGTATCCCCCCCACATACAGCCGTTCCGCCCCTAATTTAAACAGCAAAATTTTGGCAATGGTACTTTTCCCGCTGCCGGGCGTGCCGGAGATGGTGAGGATCATGGTTAAACCCAATGCAGGAAGACAAAGCCGAGTCGTTCCAGAATTTTAGCTACCTCTCGGGCATTGAGAAGAGGGAGTTTTGACATTAGGCTTCCACTTCAATTTGTTGTACCGCAACAAACGTCGCCGTCATTTCTTCAGGCTCACTCGAGTGAAGGTATAAAATAATGGCTTCTTTTGTTCGTTCTAATAATTGATCATAAGTTTTGGCTTGGGTATGGCATCCTGGCAAACCAACTACTTCAGCAATAAGATAGCCATCTTCTCCTTTCTCTACAATTACCTGAAAAGTTCTGGCCATGTAAACCAAAAATGAGTATTACTATATAAATCTTATCAGAAAAAAATCTTCTTGGAACGTCAACAACCGGCGATAACTTTGCCCCTCTTACCTCACCCGCTCATACTCTTTCCCTTTCAACTCTCCCATCTTATCATTCAGCCACTGTTTCGTCCAGAACCACAGCAGCTTAGTCAGGCCCCACTGCTGATACCGCCGCATGCTGGTGGTAACGCGCGTATTCAAGCATTCGTACTCACCCAACTTCTTCAACTGCAAAATTAATTTACGATGCTCCCGCACCATCAGTTCCGGGTCATACCCGCCTACTTTCTGAAAATCTTCTTTGCGACAGAGCAAGGCACCACTACAGCCCTGATACAGTTTTAAAGAGTTATAAAGATTCTTTAGGCTTAAGGCCAGGGCAAATTTCCAGTGCCGGTCATCAGGACGGGCTTTGGTCGTCGCTACCGCCAACCCATTCTTAAACTGCTGCTGCAGGTATTGCAGACTATCAACAGCAAGCTGCGTATCGGCATCCAGAAACAACAGCAGCTCGGCTTGAGCATTCACCGCTCCGGCATTTCTGGCCACGCTGACGTTAGCCTGAGGAAGGGAGAAATAACGAATCTTCTGCAGCTTGTTCATCGTATGCTTCGTCAGCAGCTCTTCGGTCTGATCCGTACAGCCGTTAGCCACCACAATGATCTCATAATCTGAAAAAGTCTGGGAATAGATAGACTGTAACGTCTTTTCAATATACTTCTCTTCATTGTAAGCGGGGATGATGATGGAGATTTGTGGTAGCGTAGGCCCGGGGGGCAGAACAGTCATAGAAAGCATAGTGGCAGAAGGCATAGTAACCATAACTGCTCAAGAAGCCGCCGGTTTTTAAAGGATTATGATACTGGAGAATATAGGTGAGAATTTTGCTTTGCAAAATTCTCCAGCGTGGGGTAGGGTAAAAGAGGGGAAAGTAAGGTAAATATATCGCTACTATTGTAGCTGCGATCTTTTCCAGCGTGGGGTAGGGTAAAGGGGAAAGTAAAGGGGAGGAGAGAATATGGAGATAGGGGCTAGGTAGAGTTTTTTAAGCTGCTCGCTCTTTGGATACGGCCGGCACCGTCTGCAGCAGGTACAGCCTAAGCCAGGCTAGAAAAAGCAGTGACAAAACCAGTTGAATCCAGAGTGTGGTCTTCTCGGGAAACAAGTATTGCCGGCTGAGCAGCAAATAGATTAACCAATAGATCAGCGAGAGGGCTAAGGCTGTACCCATCATGAATAAATACGCTATGCCTATAGCCCGGGCCTGGCTGAAGAACAGTTTAAATCCTCCGGCCAGGCTTTCCCAGACCCGATACTTCTGCACGAAGGAATGATAGATTAAAAACAGGAAGATGAAAAACAAGAGCAGCAGAAGTAGCGATACCAGTTGATTAAGGAATTGGAGCAGGTTAGCGTTCTCGATAGCGAGACTGAACAGCAAACTAAACAGAAGCTTAATCAGCAAAGCGATGGCCACATACCCTACCGTAAGTAAAAGTATGATCAGCTGCAGGGCATTCCAGCGCCAATAGGCCGTGCGCAACTGGAACTTCCGGCCAGTCAGATAGTTCCAATTCCAAGCTGCGGCTAAAGAATAACCCAGCCAAGTGAACACGATCAGGACCAGCAGGCCCACCGCGAATACCGTTAAGAACGACTTTATCCCTTCGCCGAATGAGAGTAACTGTTCCGGCGTCATGGTCGCTAGCTGCTGCTGGAATTGTTCCGGGTCAGCAGTGCCGGCAATCGAAGTCGTCTTTGCTTTAGCATAGTTATTAAAAGCCATGAAAGCTAGCACCACCAGCACGATGAAAATAAGGTCAATAGCAAACGTGAACCAGAAAGCTTTCTTCAGGGAAAAAGAATGGAGATAGTTTTGAAAGGGAGTAGAGTTCATGCTCAGAGTGCTGAAAACAGGCTAGAGTATAAAAAGGTGTGGTGAGTTATCTCCCCAATCTTTTTACTTTGCCAGAAGGTAGATTCCAACACCAGTCCATCCGGCACCGAATATCAATACCGGGGTACTAAATTCATTAGTACAGGCTCCTTCAGCACAAGATTTTTTCTCGATATCTTTAAGCTCTGTTCCATACCACAGCAGAGCTAACCCCACCCCTAACGAGCCAACCCCGAACACCGTTCGCAGATAGCTTTTACCCTCAGCAGCTTCCTGCTCCTGGCTCTTCTCTGGCGGTGGGGGAGGATTTTCCGGCGTATAGTTCGGCTCTGGCGGCAGATACGGTGGCCGGGGATCCTCTAATGTTCGTACTAAACGGTATTCTAAACTGGGTTCTAAACTACGTTTTAAACTAGGTGCTGAACTGCGTCCGGAACTGAGGTTTATATTTTGTTCCGCAAAGGTTCGACTGCTGCTTTCCCGGAGCTGATAAGTGTCCGCCCGCACCGGAGAAGAGAGAGAAGAATTGACCGCTGCCGCCAGCGAAAGAGGCCGGAGATAAGTTCTCCAGAACGAGTTGGTCGAGGAATAATTAAAGCTCATAGGCCTGGTAAAAGCACCCCAATATTTAAACCTTGCGCATATTTAGCTATCCATAAGTAAGTATACCAAAAGATTTAAATAGAGGTGCTGATAATAGTGCGGAGATGGTAAGATTATAGCTGAACTGTAAGGTAATAGCCATGACCAAGACCTCTTTATTCACCGCGGCAAAACGGGCTTTAAGAAGTACGATACTAGCTGTAGCTGCCTGTGCCCCCACGCTAGCTTACGTGCCTCCTGATGATTACGAGCAGTATCCTGAATATAAAAAAGAAAGTGCTCTGTACAAGATTGGCCGCATTTTTGACGAGGTTTGTAGCGAAATGAGACTTACCGGCGAGAAAAAAGATTATGAAGTTAGTCCGGCACGCCTGTCCTGCCGGCAGATGCATTGCACCGCCTATGCTGCGGGCATGCAGGCGGATCCCTTACGCCCCGGCCAGTTTACCTATGTGAAAGAATGTCATGGTAGCCTAAAACCCTTAGAATTTAATTTATTGTGGTCAGAAATAGTTAATCCCCATCTGGTCACCTGTGAAAGTGGAGACCTAAGCTGTCTGAAATTGAGTGCTGATAGCAGCAGAGATCATGACTTTGAGGCCTATGGTCCCGAACAGGCGGCAGGATTACTAAAAGCAATACAAGTATATTTAACACCATAATATCTAACACTATAACTTTATTCATGAAACCTTTGCCACCGAGACCATTGCTTGTTCTAGCGCTAAGTAGTCTGGCTCAGACCGGCTGTCCGGAAGCAGTCATTCGGATAGCTTATGCTACCGGCGCAATGAAAACGCATGAAGAGATGTGCTGCCAGGAATTGGTGGAAAATAAGTGCATTCGGGAAAGTTATGAGCAGTGTAAGAGTTCTTTTCCTATGTATGGTGGCAGCAGTGCTCGTGGTCTGGACGGAAAACTTTTTGGGTTGCCGCAAGTTCAGGAAGAATGTGTTCAGCCGCATATCATTGACGGCTATTGTGCTCCATTCACCAGAAGTTTCACGGGAAGGCCTCATCCCCGCGATACGCCGGCAAAACCAGCTTATCTGAAATAGGGGGTTTTGAATGCCCCGTAGGTTAATGAGGAATTTTTACGTGCCCTCATTCCCCCGTTGAAGAATTTTGCGCAGCAAAATTCTTAACACTGCCCATCTAACCCGCAATATCGTCCTTCCCGTGCAGTTTCCGGTGCTCCTCCCGCCGCGGCAGCCGCGCCAAACTGCAGCTCGCCAAGGGCCGATTCCCGGAAGGTGGCACAGATTTTATTGACGTCATCACCGCGCAGGTTCTCGGGCTTATTGTCGCCGAAGACGAGGCAGACCTTATTGAATTTCTCAGGGAAATATTCTGCAATCAACGGCGGCAATTCCAGGCTTCGGCTATGGCTGCCGAATCCCAGATGGTTAGTGTTGGCATTAGCCGTGCCGCCTTCTTTAGGATAGAACAGCCAGACTTTATCATCAAGCTGCAGGTTAAAATCAATTTCATTTCTGGCTTCATCGGCCCGGGTGGTGAAACTGACATCGCTGGGTGCCGTGACGGCCCAGGTGATTTTATAGAAGTAGCCCAGTTCTGGCGTGGCCGCGTCTTCATCTTTATAGCAGAGGCCCTCGCGGCAAAGCAGGTTCTGGGGGCAGGGGCGTTGCAGTTCTTCTTCCTCCCCCCCTTCAGTTTCCAGGCAAAGTAGGGGCTGTTTTTTTTCTGGTGAGCGTTCAGCCTGGATGGAACCGACAAATTGATAGATTCCGGGGGAGATTTCAATGATCGCTGATCCTGTTCCTGGATCAGGCTGGACATCAAAGTTATCATCACAAACTTTCGCTTCAAAGTATCCGCCGAGGTAGAAGTTGGCAAAGGTTTGCTCGACATCTTTCCTCCAGTTCTGCCACCATTCAAAATTTTTAAAGATAGCATTGCTTAAGGCCGGGAAATGGGGAGTGCTGGTAAGGAAAGCATAGGCATAATTTAGGATGGGGCCGCCGACCCATTCGGTACCGACGGCGCGGGAGGTGACTTCATATTCTTGTTCTGCTTTTTTCATTTTGGTTTCAGCTTCTTTGAAAGTGGTTTTTGTAGTGGTGGCGGCAGCACTGGTACTAGTTTTTTTATTAACTATCTCATTCTTCTTGGAATTTATTCTTGCTCTATAGGCATCATCTGTTTCGTCAGCAGAATTTCTTGCTATCCCTAACTGTCCACCCACAGTATCTAAGTCAGCACCAGTTTTAGTATTAATACCACTCGTCGCCTTTTCTGCCTCATCTGCATTTTTCTTGGCTTCCGTAGCGGCTTTGACTGCTTCGTTATAATCTTTTTCTGCAGTAGCAGCAGCTTTCTTGGTATCTTCTCTCTTGTTAAACGCGGCTAGCCCTAATTCCTTCTTTTTCTCTTCCGTTAATCCCTTTCCGACTTCTTTAGCTTCTTTATCCGCTTTCTCTTTCTTTTGTTTGTAACTCTTTTCTTTGTTATCACGCTCATTTTGCGCTGTTGTTACTTTTGTTCTCATTTCAGCTATTTTTTTGGGGTCGCTTTCTTGACCCAAAGCACTTTGCGCTTCAGCCAGTTCTTTTTCTGCTGTCGCTAATTCTGTTTCTGCTGTAGAAACTTCTGTAGCGAGAGATTCGAGTTTTTGTTCAGGGGTAAGGGGTGGGGGAGGTGAGGGTGGTGGTGGTGACGGAGCCGGAGTCGGGGGTGCAGCCGGAAGACTAACTGGCGCGGATTCTGGTGGTGGTGTCGATGCCGTGGCAGTAGTAGTAGGCGTTGTTGTCGCAGTTTTAGTACAGGTAGTCCCTTTACAATACCCTATCTTGTTGCCAACGATATCATAAATTGGTTGCTGAGATAGATCACTCTCACTTTTCTTATAGTAGGCAACGAGCTTATCCCCTGATATCAACCCGACTACATCTGAGTCTCTGGAAAAAGGCCTACTGCCCTCAAAGATAAAGCTTTCAGGAATGCTTGATGCCGCAGAAGAACCTACACTTACCCTAGTAGGTGGTGTGGCATATTCTGAAAATTTAGGAATTCCAGGTTTGCCTTCATGGGGATTACTAATTATTCCAACATCAGCAGTATCAACTCCAATCCAACTACTTTCTGGATCATGAGTATGGATTTTACCATCGTCACCGACAAAACCGATTACCTTTCCCTGGCGGGAATATGCTACATCACTATTTTTTCCACCGGCAGGAACATAAAGTACTTGATTCTCGGAAGTATCGGAAGTAAAAGTTCTATAGGTATTTTCTGAACTATCTGTAGCTCCAATTCCTACCTCAGTAAATGCTGGTTCTTCACTTTCTGCGGAAGAAGACGATGATGGAACTGGCGGAGCAGTTGCTGTGGCCGGAGCTGGCGGCGGGGGTGCTACCTGAGGAACTCCCGCTGGCGCTGAAGCTGTCGTAGATTTATCTTCTAATACCTTTTCCTGTTCCTTCAATAAATCCCTCTTTGCCTGCACGTCAGGAAGGTCAAGAATAGCAGTATCAGGAATTCGCACCCATTCAGCACCTACTTTCCCGATTATATTTCCGGTAGTTGTATCCACTTTAAGAGGCTCATCATCACACCACGTTCCACAATCCAATTCCAATTTTCCGTCTTTAATTTCCAATTCTCCCGGAATGTTTGTAAACTGTGTATCCTTTTTCCAGTCCGGGAGAGGTGGTTTTGCTGTAGTTGTCGCTGTTGTTGTGGCTGGCGGGGCTGGTGACGCATATGCCTGCTTTGTTTTTGCAAAATCATCTTCATCGTCAAAACTACTTTTTTGTTCAGAAGTTAATTGCTCCCAATTCTTTTTAGTAACATCTGTATTTAGATTTAACTGCTGATACACGTAGGGCATATCTTCAGCTCCCCAACCAAAGATACCACCATTGATTTCATCATATTGCTCCTCGGAAAGAACACCCAGCTGGTGTAACTCATCAACTGTCTTTTTATTAAATTCATCATTATAATCTCCACTGAGAGTTCCTAAGGTATTCTTTGCTGAGCCTAGTGAGAATTCTGTTACTTTTCCACCCGGGTCTAGCTTGGCAGTGTAGAGAAATGTAGACCCAGCAGGGGTATACCTATCTAACGTAAGACTTCCATCAGTTGCTGAAATTATTAAGTTATCATTACCAGCATTGACAGAGTATTTACCTTCAGTTAATCTAACGCTATCAGGTGGAAATCCATATTTTTCTGCCAGCTTTTTAGCTTGTTCCATAGTTATAGGTGGAGCAGTTCCCGTGGTTAGAGTCGCTGCTGCCCCTGCTGCAGCCGGAGGCGGCGCTGCTGCCGCGGCCTGTGGTGTTTTCTGTTCTTCTGCCCCTCCTGTTCCAGCACCTGCTCCTGTTGACGAAGTCTCTGCCGGAGTTGCGGGCACAGTCGGTGCTTCAACTGTAAACCTTTTCTTATTAGTCGTGTGATCTGTATACCAATAAATACTATTAAGATAGTTTAAATCATTAGTGGTCACTTCACCCTCATTTTTAGTCCATTTCCCATCCACAACTTTAAACACTGCACCGCTAGTAGTGGATGTAACTGTGGATCCTTCCACCACCCCTACATCTTTCAATTTTTCAGGAACTTTCAGATCAATAGCAGCCACCACCAGAGCACCCACTATCAGAACCAAAACCAGCACTACCAGCACCCCCACCGT
>JBBSWG010000036.1:3370-4800 GCA_038046425.1 Nanobdellota archaeon | reverse complement strand
CTACGGTTAGCCCAAAGTGCCATTGAAAGTGTCCAGGGAGACGCTGGAACCAACCAGGATTTGGACTTACACGAAGGCAAATTAACCACAGAATTCTCGGTACGACAGGCGGGAACAGGATATGCAGAACTGCACCTGAAACTGGAGAAAGCGCTGGCTCTTTACATCCATCCCTTAGGCGACGTAAACAAACGCTGGATTTCCCTGGCCTGCTTATCCAGCGGTGCCAGTTCGGCTCTTACGCCGATAGAAATGGGGACCTGGAACACGGTGCGCATAGAAAAGGAAGCTGAATCCGCCCGGCTTTATCTGAATGAAGCGCTGATTGGCTTAGTTTCCTGCCCGAAACCAGTTCGTAGGGGGGAGATAGCTCTTCAGGGCCTTGGCGACTTGGCGCTGGAGATTGATTATGTAGAGCAGTGGGGTGGGGGAGGGTTTTGAATAACCTGTACTCATCAAAGTGAAGTGCGTCGCGGTCAACATCGCATTCGGAACTTTTGCATTTTTATCTAATTTAGGCAAAAGTTCCGGGCCTGCACTTTTGTCTATGCATAAACGTACCCTGAGACACAAAAATGCAGGAATCAAAACCCTCTGGCGTGGGGTACGATAATCCTGTTAAAACTGGAGGTTTTTCAAAATTCTCAATAATCATTCAATAGAATCACAGCGTTCATTCCCTTTAGAATAACAAAACCCATATTGGTCTAGGATACACTTAGGCCCGAATAAGTTACAATATTCCTCAGTCCCGCGAGCTACTTGCCGAGGAGATGGATTATCTTTTTCAATTGCTGGACAGAGAGTTTCTAAAAAATACTGAGTGACCCTAGGAGGAACTAGAAGAAGGTCTCCCTTACGGATCTTGTTGGGATCAGGAATATGGTTGATGATCGCTAAAGCACCATAAGCCCAGGGGGTGCCATATTCACGTTGAGAGATCTCCCAAAGCGTATCTCGATGTCGGACACGAATATACGGATCCTGCCGATCTGACACCTCCAATGTCTGTATGCACGGGAGAAGCATCAGCGCTTCCAATGAAGCTGGCGCTGACAACGAAGCTGCTAATCCTAACGCGGCAAGAGCTTTCTTCATGTTCTGATGCTAGGCACATACCTTAGCGAATTTTATTATTCCACCACCAACATCCCTTTCATCCCCCGGAACTCTTCACAGCTGCTGCAGAGGAAAGGAAATTTGCCCGTCTTGTCGGCAGTAAACTCTAAGGCAGTCGGTCCGATAATCTCCTGCCCCACGCCAAAGTCCGGCAGGGCAAAAGTAAACTGGAAACCAGATTCAGGAGTGATCATTAACTGGACGGTATCTCCACGCTTTACCGTGATGCTCTTGGGCTGGAATAACCACTTCTTCGCCCGTACTGGGACCAGAATGACATTCTCTGCTGCTGGTTCGGCTGCCCCGGCTTC
>JBBSWG010000036.1:0-3270 GCA_038046425.1 Nanobdellota archaeon | reverse complement strand
ACTTGATTCAGCTGGCGTCAACTGCTCCTGCAAACTTTTCGTCGTGTCAAAGCCCTGTGGGAAAAAAAGCTTCCCATCTTTAGTCACATAAGAATCAACCGTCTGCCCGGCGACCGAAAGGGTTACCTGATACAGGTTGCCGGCATCCGCTGAACTAGCTACTTCCGCCGTAAAAGGCGGCCGTAATAAATTGGTGTTGACAAAATCTGCCGCAGTTTTTTCGGCATCCTGCAAGGAAACAGTGGCCGTAGCTGCCCCCGTCAATCCTCCCTTTCCGGAAAAGCGGAATCCTTGCGTAAACACAGACAGGATCAACAACACCAGCATAATGCCAGTGATGGCTTTCCAGGTGGACGCATCACTCAAGAATCCGGCTTCTTCTCCTCCCTTTCCACTCTTTTCCTCAGCCCAGGGATCAACTATTGGCCTGGATTCAGCGGTAGGCGTGGCTTCCCGGCTCTTCTCTTCAGCAGGATGTTTTTCCGCCTTAGCTTTTTTTGCCGCTTTGGCTTCCCGGACCTTTTTTGCCCGGCCCTGAGCCGGCTCTACCCGGATTTCCTCAAGATCGTCAATGAATTCTTCCCCTTCAAACGTTTCATCTAATTGTTTTTGTTCCATAAAAATTACCTCCGGTAATTTTGGGTTAAGAGTCTCTGGCCTGTTAACGAGAGACAAGTAAATGCCGGAGTTTTCACCAGGGTAACCCTTTATAAAGATTTAGATAATGGAGAAAATAAATGCTGGAATGGATGGGTTGGAGTGGTGGGATGGCGGTTGCGGTAGCCTAGCGTAACAAACCGGCAGGAGAAGCGGATTCTCGTGCGGTCATGATTTCGCGCTCCCGCTGCTGGGCTGCCTGCATAGATTCTAATCGTTTAACTATTTGAGTAGCTGTACGCTGACCCAGCCAATTTTCGATATAATAGCCACTCCACCAACTACCTTCTTTGAAATCGCCCGAGCCGTAAGAAACAAGACGATATCCAGTTCTCTGCCCTTCCTTATCCAGAATATCTGCTCCTCCAATATCCGCAGGGTTAATGTTCTTACCACTCGCTTCCAGCTGATAACCCTGCCTCCATAATAAAGTTACGTCAAAGAGCCCGCCGGCAGGAACCCTATAATCCTGAAAAGAAACACGAGGCGTTCCCGGACCGACTCTGATCTCTTTGGTGTTGTGGATGATAAAATCATCGAGACTGCAGCGAGCGGGCATGTTGTTAATGATCTGGCCAGCTTTTAAGAAGATTTAGGTGGTGGAGAAGATAGATGAAAATTAAGAAAGAGATGAAGAAAGGATGGCGGTAAAAAGATATTTTTTTGATAGTTATGCCCTGATTGAGATCGGGAAGAACAATCCGGCCTACCTGAAGTACGCCGACAGCCTGGTGACGATTACCATCTTCAATCTGGTCGAAATAATGTATTCTGTTTTTCAAGATTTAGGAGAAGAGAAAGCCCGGGAAGTGCATGAAAAATTCCAGGATTGTGTCCAGGACTTTGATGAGAGTATCATCATGGAAGCCTTAAAAACCAAGAAAATATATAAAAAACGGGATTTGTCCTATGCCGATTGTCTGGGCTATGCTTTTGCCAAAAAGAAAGGCTTGCTCTTTCTTACCGGGGATGAAGGTTTTAAGGATTTGGCGAATGTGGAATTTGTGAAGTAGGTCCAAAGCAATGATGGTTTTCCTGAACATTTCATAGGTAATGAAAAGGAAGGGGAGGGAGATGCAGAAAGTTCTCGAGGGAAAAAAGATGGTGATTGCAGTAGCGTAAACGACTTCGGGTCTCGCTTCGCTATCGCTCCGCTCTACCCGAAGCGTTTACCGTGTTAGGATGAGGACAGCTTAACCAGCATAGTGCAGCAACGTTTCTGAAGAATAAAAAACTTGCTCGCCGAATTAGAAATCCCTCTTTCATCTCCGGACTTCGCTGCGCTCATTCCGGAGGGTTCAGGGGGCGGCGAGCCCTAAAGAAAACTCTTCAAACTTCCGATTAATTTTTAAACCCCCTTAGAATACTCTTAGTCAAAATGAAAATCCTTACCATCCACGCCGACTTCATCGAGTTTGAAGCCCGGAAAAAGGCCCTCCCGCAGGCGGAAGACGTCAAGGACGGGAAAAAGAGAGTAGAAGAATGCCTGGTCGTCTTTACTGCTGTTGAAAAAAGAGATGAAGATAATCTCGCCGGCGTGGGGGAACGCTACGTCCACGAAATTGAAGATATCGCTAACCAAGTCAAGACGAAGACTATCGTGCTTTATCCCTATGCTCACTTAAGTTCTGCCTTGTCCCTGCCGGCAAAAGCGGAACAAGTATTAAAAGAAGCGGAAAAAAAGTTGCGGGCCGAGAAATATAACGTTACCAGAGCTCCCTTTGGCTGGTATAAAAGTTTTACCTTAGCCTGCAAGGGTCACCCGCTTTCCGAGTTAAGCCGGGAATTTACCGTAGAGAGCGGGGGAAAAGAAAAGGAGAGTGCTGAGACGGGGTCCAAGGCACAGCACGATGCTAATGAAGCCGTCAAGGCCGAAGAGAAGTTAGTCTCCCAATGGTTCATTCTCGAGGTCAACGGAAAATTAAGCCCCCTCAGCTATGATAAAGAAAAACGAAAATTTGCTGGCTATGATTTTAAGAAATCGGCCAACTCTACCGCTCACTCTAATCTACAGAATAATCTGCAGAAGTTTGCGACTTATGAATTAGCCAAAAGCAGGGTCGCACAGGAAGAGCCGCCTCACGTCAAGCTGATGAAAAAGTTAGAATTGGTGGACTATGAGCCGGGTTCTGATCCCGGTAATTTACGCTTCTACCCCAAAGGACGCTTCCTTAAGGGCCTGATTGAACGCTGGGTCACGCAGAAAGTCAAGGAATACGGCGGGATGGAGATGGAATCACCGTTAATGTATGATTACGAGCATCCCTCACTGAAAAGTTATCTGAACCGTTTTCCCGCCCGACAATATACCATTCAGACCCCTAACAAAAAGGTCTTTCTGCGTTTCAGCGCTTGCTTTGGCCAGTTCCTGATGGCCCATGATGCTCAGATCTCGTATAAGCAGCTGCCGGTCTGGCTCTATGAATTGACTCGTTACAGTTTCCGCGTGGAACAGCACGGGGAATTGACGGGCTTACGACGATTGCGAGCTTTCACCATGCCCGATTGCCATGCTTTAGTGGCGGATGAAGAGCAGGCTAAGCAAGAGATGCTCCGTCGTTTTCAGCTGGCGAAAGAAGTGCAGGAAGGGATCGGATTCGCGATTCCGGAAGA
>JBBSWG010000035.1:0-1489 GCA_038046425.1 Nanobdellota archaeon | reverse complement strand
AACAGCCAATAAACAGCCTATCAGGAAACTTCTTTTTCAGCTTCACCAGATTTTCCGCTGCACCAGGAAGATCAATTTTATTGGCGGCAATGATCATCGGCTTAGTTTTCTTTCTCAATATTACCGCTAGCCTTAACAGCTCTTCATCGGTCCAGAATTGCGGCTTTTCCTTATTCAGCTGCAGGGCATTGACGGCCTCTTCCACCATCTCTTCCGTCACCTTCAGCCCGGAAAGCTGTTTCGCCAGCTCCACCTGAATCTGCTGCTTTTCCTGCACGACGGTACGAGCAAACTTCTGCCAGCCTTTCTTTAAGATACCCAGATACCATAAATCCAGCTCAATCTCCAGGAATTCTACGTCTTTAGCCGGGTCATAACTTCCGGCTGGAACTGCTTCGCCCTTTTCGTTAGTAGCGCCGGCGGTGTCAATGACATGGATCAAGACATCAGCTTGACGGAGGTCATCGAGAAACTGGTTGCCCATGCCTTTGCCTTCATGTGCTCCAGGGACTAAACCAGCAACGTCCAGCAGCTGCACCGGCACAAAACGGGTGCCCTGCAGGCAATAACCGGTGCGGGGATTACATTGCTTGCTGAATTCCTTATCCACACAGTTCACGCGGACAAAGCCGACGCCAGAATTCGGCTTGATCGTGGTAAATGGATAGCTGGCTATCTCGGCTTCCGCTAACGTAGCGGCCTTAAAAAAAGTGCTCTTGCCTACCGAGGGTTTGCCTACGACACCGATGAACATTATCACCTGGTATTGACCGTTATTTATAAAAGTTGCATAAAGATTATAAATTGCCCGCCCAAATAAGATTTGTGGTAACGGCGAAGCAGCTTTATTTTCAAGATCTTATACTGGCTCTTTCCTGGGAAGGCAAAAAGCCCATCCCCTTTCGTTTTGAGGAACCTCTCAGAATTGCGGTAGAAAAAGCAGTTCTGGAGTTGTATGCAGAAGAACATCCAGATAAGAACAATAGAGACAAAAGACGCCCCCACGAGAGGGATATAGGCTGCTACGTTGCTGTATCGATGTTCCAGCCCCGGGAATTAGGCTGTCTATTGGAGGATTTATTTTACTACAGACGTGAGCGGATTAATCCCTGGGATTATTTTGAAACGGCCCGTGGCAGCTGGTGGCAGGGCCTGCCCTTAAAACCGCAAAGTGAACTTTACTTTCAGCAGTTAAAAGATGATATGCGCCGACGCTTTGGAAAATCATATGAACTGTTGGTAGAGCATTTCCTCCCTCATTTTCAGGAGTTGGCTAAGGATTACCGCTAAAAACCCATGTTCGCCTTCACTCACCTTATTACCGCCTGGCTGCTGGGGAAAGGCTATGAAGCTCTGGCCAAGAAGAGAATTTCCCATCCGGCCTGGTTTTTCTTGTTGTTTGGCTCGCTGCTGCCGGATATTGACTTTTTGATCGATTGGACCCTGGGAACAGAATTCCATCGCACTTTTACCCATAGTTTATTGTTTC
>JBBSWG010000034.1:9689-11038 GCA_038046425.1 Nanobdellota archaeon | reverse complement strand
CAGTTTTAGGATTTCCCAAAGCTGCCTTGCAGGATAGTCTTTTGGAATCAGCACTAGCTGGGCCGGAAGCAGTCCGTTATGTCCGGCAATTAACCGGTTTGCCTGAGCCGAGTAGGTTAATAGAAATTGGCCGCTATTTTGACAGACTGGCAAAACTATGGTTCTCGTGGAAGGGGCAGAACAGCGCACAGGATACTCAAAAGATGGCGGCTTGGTTTGGTTGCTACAGCATCGTTAGCTTCGTCCTCAATGCTTACGGCGATCTCGACGGTACCGGCGCCGCTCGTGGGGTACGTTTGGAGGCTCCGTAAGGCAAAGATGCGGCCGCGCCGAAAAATCAATAATTATTCAGCTTCACCAAACCCTACTCAACACATTCAACTCCACCTATCTCTGCCCTACTCTACCCACATTCCTACCCTATCCTGATTCCTACTTACTCCCCTACTCCCAACCCCCCGCTCCCCAACCCCTCTATCATCCCCTCACTCAAAAATTTTTCCGCAGAAAAATTTTACCCAAACAGACTCCCCACCCCATAACCAACCAGGGCAGCTACTGCCCCCACCGCCAGCACTTCTACACCGGAACGAAGCCAATTCCGCAGCGTATATCTCGTCTTTACCGCTCCCAGGGCAAACAGGCCCAGTAAGGTAACGATAATTGCCGGTATAATCCCTTGTCGTGATTCCCAGAATAAAAATACTAAGAGCGGGATAGCTGCCCCGACAATGACCGCTAACCCCATGATCAAAGAGGACGCTACCGGATTCTTATGCTTGGAATATGCTTTTCCATATTCCCGGCCTTTCCTCTTTACTTCAAAATATTCCTTCTCCGACTTGATGGACAGGTAATTCCCGGCGAACATGCTGATTGCTTGCGCCAGCATCGTGGCCACGCCGGCTAAAAGGATGAGGGTATTGGGCGCCAGGGCTTGGGCCATGCCAATTACCACACCCAGATTACCGATAGCCCCGTCCTCGACTCCGAAGATGATTTCGCGGATGTTGCTGCCTAAATCTGTGCCTACATTTGGTTTTGGTTTCATTGATTCATTATTGCCTTACATTCTCCATCAACACATTTAATCTCTCCTTGTCCGCAGTCAAGCGTGTCGGGAACACATTCCTGGGTGCAGAGGAGACCAGTACAATCCGGTGCATAATCTTGGTTTACCGTATCATCCGGATGGCAGCAGCGAGAGGGAACACAATCACTATCTTGACGGCATTGTTTATCTGTCGGAATATCGCGTACTGGAGAGGCACAGGCAGCTAAAAATAACAAACCTACTATTATTCCTAAAAGCAGGTAATGTTGGTAACTCATAGTTTTACCTCCTAATT
>JBBSWG010000034.1:0-9589 GCA_038046425.1 Nanobdellota archaeon | reverse complement strand
TTTATCTCCTAATCGTTTATCTCCTGATTTTAGTCTTCACTTTGCTCCATATCGTCTCTTTGTTCCGTAATTTTCCCAACTTTCCCAGCTTCCCTAACCTGCCTTTCAACACTTTTTTCAGCGCGGTAAGTTCTGTTTTCCTTGCCACGCCTGTCCTTACGATCGCTGCTTCCAAATACTTATCCGCCACTTTCAACACTTCCTTGCTGGCCTGCTCGGAATTCTTCACCAGCTCCAGTGCTAGCTTCCGGCTCTCTTCATCATTCAAATGCAGCTCTCGTTTTACACTCCCTGCTACTTTCTTGGCCTGCTCGACACTCAACAAGCCCAACCCATATCCGGTTTTAATTGCCTTCTTAATGGTTTGTTCCATGGTGATTCACCTCACTGTGTTATTGATTCACCTTACGGTGTTGTTTCGGTATTTTTTTGCGGTTGTTTTGCCGACAGAAAAAAGTATAAGAGTATCAAGCCCAGGAAGAAAAACAGCAGGCTGATAGGGATTCCCCAGACTGTGGTACGCCTTTCCAGATAAAAAAATATCCCTGCACCCAGAATCAGGAGCATGATCAGCGAACCCAACATCCGTTTCCGGGACAAAAATTCCCATTCCCGCTCTAACTCAGCCAATTGCCCGACTTCCAGCTGCTGCGGCGGTTCCGGCTGCTCTAACTTTTCTACGATCCGATGCAGATGCTCTGGTAAATCGGCTAACAATTCCCGCTGGCTCCATAATGATTTTATTGCTTTCTTCGCCAGAGTTGAGGGAGAATAACGTTCTTTCAGATATTTTTGGGCAAACAGTTGCAACCCATCGGCTACTTTAAACTGGGGATATAACTTTAACCCTAACCCTTCCGCCTGATAGACCGCTTTGGCCATCAGCACGTGATTGGGGTCAAACACGAGGCCATACCGCGCTCCTAAAGCTATAATCTGGTACAACGCCGAGCCCATGCTCCGTTCGCCGATGGTGGAACTGTAGGCTTCTTCCAGCAGGGGCAGGGCTTCCTGTTTAAAATCATTCAGTTGGGCATGAGAAGTATCACGGGCTAATGAAACAATGAAACCTAGACTCTTCTCGGCATCTTTCTCTGGCAGCGAATTGATGAAACGGATCAGTTTCTGTCGATCAGCCAGACTTAGCTCGCCCATGATGCCATAGTCCAGGAAAACGAGTTTTCCATCTCGCTGGACAAAGATGTTAGCGGGATGCGGATCAGCGTGGAAAAAGCCATAGAGCAGCGCCTGCTCCAGGATCGAAGTAAAATAAGTCAGGGCAATTTTCTCTCGATTTAAGCGATATTCCCGTAATCTCACCAGATTATCAATCTTGATTCCTTCCACGAATTCCATGGTCAGCACGCGTTTGCTGGAATGAGCCGGGTAGATTTGAGGAACTTTAACCTCTTTGTTGCTACTTAATTCTGCTTTCAGGCGTTGGGCACTTCTCGCTTCCACTTCAAAATTAAGTTCTTTCCTGGTCCAGAGGGCAAATTCCCGGACGATCGCTTTGGGGCGGTAAGGTCTCGTTTCCGGGAAGCGGCGTTCCAGTGCCCTGGCCAGATGATCGAGGAGGTCCAGATCAGTGTCAATAATCTTCCGGACGTCCGGACGCTGCACTTTTACTGCCACTATTTTTCCGGAGGGCAGAACCGCCCGATGAATCTGCGCTATGGAAGCGGAGGCGATCGGTTTCCGCTCATAATTCCGGAATAGTTTGGAAAGCGGCTTCTGTAAGTCCTCCTCAATGATCTTTTTGACCTGCTCAAAATGAAATGGCGGGACTTGATCCTGTAATTTTTCAAATTCTTTACAGAATTCGGGAGGGACTAAATCGGGGCGCAGGGAAAGCAACTGGCCGAGCTTGACAAAGCTGGCTCCCAGGCGTTCAAAGGCATGGCGCAGGTGCAGGGCCAGCGCTTCTTTATCCGTAATGGATTTAGGGGCACTAAAAGGTTTAGTAAGGGAAGTAGTAAGGGAGGTAGTAAAAGAGCTAGCCCAGCGCTTGCGGAAGGGCAGATGTTTCCGCAGCTTAGTCTTAATAATATAATGCCCCAGGCCTTCTTCAAAGAAAACCAGCAGGATTTTTTCTAAGCGGGCAAGATCTTTAACATCATTGCGCAGGTGCTGGAACATGGACTGACCTCTTTGGGGAGGAATGAAGCAGAATAAGGTATATAAGGTTTTCTCACCAGAAACCTTTAAAAATAGCCCGCTTATCGAACTCCTGGTTGAGGGATAGGGGGAAGACCATGACACGACAACGATTTGAAGGAAAAGGAATAAGTTTAGAAGATGCGCTGGAGGATTTGCAACAATCGGCGAGCGAAATCGCTCAGGAGAATAATTTGGCCCTGCCAACTAGCCTGATTTCTGCTGGTCATAATTACGTGGCGAGTATCCGGCCACTGCATGGAAAATATACTAAAGGCCCAGCACTGGAAAGTCCGCAACTGGCCTACGAAGCTGCGGTAGCCAAAGCCAGAATGAGCCTGGCTGAGGTTGATCCTGAAAAACACCGGGTACGAATCAGTGCAACCTATGAGCTCCGCTCAATTCAAGAAGAAGCTACAACGGCAGCGGCCAGGCCTTCTGGTGCTGCACCCGCAAGACGGTACCAGACTGGTGTAGAAGATAGAGCACTGTATTAAAAGTTTAAATGTATTGAATAACCGGTGACCTGTGCTGGAACCAGTGCTGAAGAATTTTTCCTTTACCTTTGATGGTGGTATCTTGGGGTGTCTGACGAGACCATGATCCATCCTTTCCCCCAGGAAACAGTAGAGATGTATCTTCGTTCCTGGGAAGCCTGTAAGAAAGAACGGCCTTCCCGCTGGATCGGCAACGAGCTCAAAGATGAGCATAAACTGGGCTATGCCCGGGGAATACTGGATAGCCACAAAAACTCCCCCTACGGCTTTCTGAGCAATCTGCAAACGGGAAACTATGCCCACTGGCCGCACGAAATAAGTAACCAGTATCTTCCTGATACCAATTGCACCACCGTCATTCCCTCGGTCTACCTCGCCTGTGAGATGGCCTGCCTGAAGCCACAGATCATCCAATTCCACCATTTTCGCTGTATCCGGGAGAAAGAAGACCAGAAGGATCCTTTTGGTGAACACCATTTTGCCCTGATCATCGACGCCAATAAGAAACACCGCTACCTCCTGGACCCTTTCTTGGGCACGTTAGGCCCGATCTTACGACAGACTGCCCATCAGATGAAAGTTGGTAAAGGCCGCTCAAAGGCAGAGACGCGGGAATTTAAAAAAGTAGTCTATTATTCTCCTGAAACTTTCGCCGCCATGATGAAGCGCCTGAAAGAGCCCGCGGAATCATTAGATATGCTGGTGGCCGGACAAAAAGTGTATGAGGATAAGCCTTCACATGGAAAGACTGGCTGTACTTTGATGGTTTATTATGATGACCGGGCTAATAGTCTCACTACCCGCCTGTTCATTCCCCAGGTTGATTTTCCGGCAAAGGCAGTATACAATACGATGAACCTAAATGAACAAGGCGGGGTGGAAGAAACTGGTCTGAAATTAGTGGTGGCTAAAGAAGCTCACTGGAACTCGTTGAGTGAAGAAAAAATCATCGCCCGGACAGATTTTTCCGCGCTTCAGGCAGTACGGCGGGAATTAAGGAAAGTAGCTCCTTCCCCTTATCGCCTGGGGCCGGAACTGCTGAAGAGAAGGAATAGCAAGGCCGCGGAAGACCTTCTGGAACTCGTGCAGCAGTTGTGGGATAAACTTCTGCCATCTGAACAGCAAGCCTTGCGTCCACAGGTGTACGGAAGAACACTCTACGAATTAACCCAGCCACGAAAACAATATCTTTTCCGCCAACAGGAACGGGATGAACGTCTGGTAACGCTCGTTAATGAGTACTGGAAAAAAGAGGATCAGCAAAGTGCACTCCAGCGAAAGGTATTTTTTCATAAACGACGTATTCAGCGGATGGATAAAAACAGAGTCAGGCGAATCGAGCGCCAACGGCAAACCATGCAGAAAGAATTAGATAAAGTAAATAAAGACTCGGATGCGCTTCTGCATCTTCGCTGGTATAGTAAGCCAGCATACGATCGCAACCGTGACAAATGGTTATTTAGCCGATCATTAGAAAAATCATTAAGGAAATCATGGGGAAGACCAACAGCAGCAGCCTTAGAGCAGCGCATTCAAGAACGGCAGCTGGACTGGCGCATCGGCTATCTGGCGATGATTGCTGAGTATATTCCCTTGGTCTTCGATCGGGAGAATAACCTGGAATTAAAATTCTGCCGTGATTCCATTAAAGAAAAGGTTACCGCCAGAAGAGCGAAGCGGAAAGAACAGACCGTTGCCGTCGCCGCCTGATCACTTGATCTTTGGGGTGTAATCACCAAGTTATCAAAGAAAGTCCAAGTTATCAGGAAAGTCTAAGTTATCAAGAAATTCCTTCACGTCACCGTCCCCTGCAATAGTATCGGCTCTGCTTCTTTTTCTTTCTTCTTCAGCCGGGTCATATAGCCGGCAATGATATTGCGCTGCTTCTTGCTGGAGAAAGTAACATAATTGGCCGTGGTAGCCTTATTACTGGAAAAGTCGGCGCTGAACTTATCCCCGTGCTTCCGATAGAGGTCAATCGTCTTGCGCTTCAGTAAGGTGGTTTTGATGCGGCCCATGACTAACGGGTGGAAAGCCGACTCTTTATAAATTTTTCTTCCGTAAAAGTGTTTTCGGGCTCTCCCCCTTTTACCTGGCGGAATATTTGCCTGGCCTGCACTTTTGCCTTTTCTTTATAAACTGGCCCCGCCCGTGGCCACTGCATTTATAAATAAACGGCGAAAATACCCTTTTCCTACCTGAGAATTACACCAAACTCTTATAAAGCCGGAAAAAAGCCCTGGCTGAAGAAAGCAGAGGTATCTCTCATGAACTTACGGCAAATCCAGAAGATGATGGAACGGAAAAAAGCGGCCCATAAAGGCGAAAGCGGTTACGCCCTAATCATTGGCGGCTCGCCGGAGTATGCGGGGGCAGTAGCCTTAGCCGGACTAGCAGCTTTACGGGCCGGCTGTGATTCAGTGACGGTAGCTGCACCAGAAAAGGTCGCCTGGGCTATCAATGCCGTCGCGCCGGACTTGATCACCTATAAAATTAAAGGGCCCGCCTTTACTGTCAAGACGGCCAAAGAATTAGTGAAATTAGCGGAAAAATTTGATGCCGTCCTGATCGGCAATGGCATCGGGAGAAAAGCAGACAATTTCTGCCATTATTTCATCCGCAAGTGCCAGAAACCCAAAGTGATTGATGCCGATGCCTTGAAAGGGTTGTCGTTCAAGGATTTCAGCAATTCGGTTTTAACGCCGCATGAGAAAGAATTAGAAGCCATGCTGCTCAACAGCAGCAAAGAGTTCCTTCTGCCTAAACTTAAGGAAGGAAATGCTAAAGAGCGGGCAGAAGTCCTGCAGGGTAATCTGCGTTATTTCCTGCAGAACAATAATGTGTTAGTGGTGAAAGGAGTAACAGATTTAGTCATCTCCCGCAATAAAGTAGTCTTTAATAGAACCGGCAACCAGGGCATGGCCAAAGCCGGAACAGGTGACGTGTTAGCAGGTATTATCGTCGGCTTCTTAGCGAAAAGCCAGGATCTGTTTAAAAGCGCGGTAGCCGGCACGTTTATCAATGGGCACGTGGGCGACCTGCTGCTGAAGAAACGGAAAGGCTATTCGTTCATTGCTTCTGACATTGTAGCGGACATTCCTAAAGTGACGGCGCTGCTGCGGCGCCAACGCCAGCAGAAGAAAAGGAAAAGGCGATAGAGAATAAAAAAAGAGTATTTGTTGAGCATCCTACAGTCGAAATCTCTACGGTTTGACAGCAAAGATTTCGAAGAGGCTCAACAAATACAACAGAGAGATGGAATTCACCATTCAAAAAAAAGAGAATGAGAACATTCATCGTTATCCTACCGATGACCTACGGCTCGCGCAGCGCTTTGCCCAGGAATTGAAGAATGAGTTAGGCGATTTTCTGATTGCCGTAGCTTTATTTGGCAGCTCGGTCCGAAGGGAAGCGACGGAAAAGAGCGACATTGATGTCTTAGTGATTACCGATGACACCACTTTTCAGATCACCGAAGAATTGATCGAAGGCTATCGCCTGATTGTCGATAACCTGATTGCCAAGGTGTCCACAAAGCTGCATGTAACTTCCATGACTTTTACCTCCTTCTGGGAATATGCCAAAGCGGGCGATCCCGTTACCTTTAACATTCTTCGTGATGGCCTCGCTTTACTGGACATCGGCTTCTTTGATCCTCTGCAGCAACTGCTGAAGCTCGGCCGGTTACGTCCTAGTGAAGAGAGCGTCTGGCGATATTATGCGCGGGCGCCACGAACGTTGCTGAATTCACGCTGGCACGTGTTACAGGCCACTCTGGATTTATATTGGGCGGTGATTGATTCCGCCCATGCGGCCTTAATGCGGAAGAACCAAATACCGCCGACACCGGAACACGTTGCGGATCTGTTAGAAAAAGTATTGGTAAAACCAAAGTTGCTCGAGCCAAAGTATGCAGAGATCATGCGGCGATTCTATAAGCTCAGCAAGATGATCACTTATCGCGAGATTAAGGAAGTGAAGGGTGCTGAATACGAGCAGTATTACCGGGAAGCGGAAGAGTTTGTGAGGAGAATGAGAAGGATTATTGATCTGGGGAAGTGAAAAAAATACTCCTCTTATTTCGGGTTTACTTATTTTCTTATTATTTCACCTGCTCCAGCACAAAAAGGGTTTCGGAACCGCCAAGGCCCGGTATTTTCCGCAGCAGCGGCAAAAATAAGGAGAGCGGGAACATTTATATAAGCAGCTTATTCTGAAATCCCGGCAAATCTACCATGAACCTCATCTACCATCCCCGGATGCTGGAACACTATGTCCCGGACGACTGTCCCGAACAGCCGGGACGACTGGAAGCGCTTTTAGCTGTACCCTGGTTATCAGCAAGAATAGCATCGGCTCTCCAGGGGAACTATCGAGACGATCAGGAAAGCGTTCATCGTGCCCTCAACGGCGAACCCTATTTAAAATTATTTCACACTCCCCGCTACATCCAGCAGATCAAAGAAGAAAGCAGCCATCTGGGCGAACGAGAGTTTACCACCATTGACCAGGAAAGGGAAACCTGGCTTTCTGCCAGAAGTTATGAGGCTGCTTGCTATGCTGTTGGCGCCTCCGTTCAGGCGGCAGAACTCGCCAGAAAAGGAGAAAACTCTTTTGCTTTAACCAGACCGCCGGGCCATCATGCCTTTCCGGATAAAAGCCACGGTTTTTGCCTTTTTAATAATGTAGCGATTGCTACGGAACATCTCCGCCGGCAGGGAGAAAGGGTAATGATCATTGACCTGGATCTGCATCTGGGTGATGGCACGCTCGCGTATGTGGAAAGTAAAGAGGACGTCTTTTATTTTTCCTTTCATCAGGAAGAAGAGTGGCCCCGGACGAGGTTTACCTCTAAATCTAAAGGCAATACGAGATTGGTTTACCTTCCGGAGGGTACGACGGAAGATACTTACATTTCTGTCCTGCGCGAATATCTGCCGGCTGATCTTCGTCGCTTCCATCCCAGCCTGATTGCGGTAAGTGCCGGCTTTGACACCTATAAAACAGATCAGGACCAGCCGCTGCTGCGGGAAACGATGGGCGGGTTTATGCTTACCTCTCAAAGTACCAGAGAATTGATTAATATCATAAACGAAGGGGGAAAACCGTACTTTGCCGTTTTGGAGGGTGGGTATACGGCTGAGAGCGTTCTCGCTGGCGTGTTAAGTTTTGTGGAGATATTTTCAGCTCTTTAAGCAATCTCAAGAGAACAGGTTTTACTAAAGTTAGATCAATACCTTGATAGCGTTTGGCAACTTCATAACTAACGAGGCTTTCCTTAAGTGAAACGTTTAAAAACAGCAACGATTTTTCTTTCTTCTTATGCCCAAATGCAGCCTCTGTGGCAACAAAATAGCCGAACTCTTCCTGGAGAAATTAAAAGGCACGATCATCAAAAAGCCCGGTTCCAGCAAGCAGTACCCCATCTGCTTTGACTGCCAGAAGAAATTCTTGAGTAAAGAGGAGATGTTGAAGAAGCTGTAATTGTTTGGCTTTCTGAAGCGCCACCAATACCCGAGCGATACAAGCAGACGCAATATTTATAATGTATTGGGCTTACTTTCAGCTTCTCGCCCCTGTAGCTTAACGGTGGAGCGGCGCTCTCGTATAAACTTACAGCAAGCTTAATCGCCGGGCCGGCCTAAAACCCCCGCGAGCGAAGCGCAGGTTCCGTGTTCAAATCACGGCAGGGGCTTATTTTCCATCATGACCACAATTCATTCCGAGACTCATTCTTTAATCAACCAGGCTCATTCTCTCTATCTAAAAAACTTCCCCACCACCACCGCCTTCGAACGGGCCATCTTCTTCAGCTGGGGCTGTACCATCGGCGATTGCGGTTTCTGCTACATGAGCACGCAGCCAGCAGACAAGAAACCGACCGAAACAAAACGGAGCAAAGAGTCAATACTCGCCGAATTCATCCTCGCCAAAAATCTGGGCTGGGACATCGGCTTCTTTACCGGAGGGATTGGCGTCTTTACCCCGGCGGAATTAGAATTTATGCTGAACGCAGCCACGGAAATCGTAGGAGAGAAAATCTGGTTGTCAGTAGGCCCATTATCCAAACCCTTGCTACAACGATATTTACCGTACATCAAAGGCGTCGTCGGCTCCACCGAAACCATCAATCCCCGCCTGCACAAAATGGTCTGCCCTTCCAAGCCCTTAGAACCTTATGAACGGATGTTTGCAGCAGCGACCGAATTACAATTAAAGAAAGCCATGACCTTTATCGTTGGTATGGGTGAAACTCAACAAGATTTGCCCCTACTCATTAATTTCATAACCAGGCATTCCATTGATAAAATCCATGTGTACAGCCTGATCCCGCAGGAAGGAACGATGTTTGCCCAGGCAACTATCCCTAGTGCTGAAGAGCAAGCCTGGTGGATCGCTCAGCTAAGGATAGCGTTTCCAGCTTTAAACATTCAGGCGGGAATTTGGGAAGATCGGTTAGAGTATATTCCCCTGCTGCTGAAAGCGGGTGCTAACTCCCTCTCTAAATTTCGGGCAACGGCGTTGTTTGGGACTTTTCAAGCTGCAGAGCTGGAACGGCAAGTGCAGGCAGCTGGCCGGGCTTTTAAGGGAACGCTGATCGCCTTACCTGAAGTGGATTGGAACGAGCAAATCAACGCGTTATCGTTCTCGGAAGAGCTTAAACAGAAAATCGGAGTAAAATTATTTCAGTACCTTCATAAAATGCGCGGACCAATTCCACTACCGGCACAATCCATTTTGGGAGTGATTTCCTGAACAACGCCGCCGCCCGTGCCAAGAGGTGAGCCGAGCTAAGGTGGTTACGGAGATTCGTCTAGTTCCGACGCCTTGTTGTGATATCAGCCGATTTGCTTAAAGAATAACAGCTAGCGTCGGCGAGGCTCACGGCACAGGCGGCGTTGTTCAGGGGGAAGGGCACTATCGGCTCGCTCTTC
>JBBSWG010000033.1:0-1030 GCA_038046425.1 Nanobdellota archaeon | reverse complement strand
ACGTGATATTGGAGCCAAAGTTAGTGGCCGTAAAGTTTGTCCCATTGGTAAAGTTAAGGCCAAACGAAGCTATGTTCGGAGCACTGCGGTCAACGGCAAAGACATACAACCTACCAGCAGCATAACTATAATTCACCGGGGCATTGATATCAGAACCCATAGAACTGTTATCGACCAAGATAGTCATATTGTACTGTCCTTCGGCCAAACTATTCAGATACACCGTTAAGTTAAAAGCGGTGCGGTTAAATGCACCTGTTCCAAAAGAATTGTTAAAGGTGGTAGTGTTAATCATGTAGGAGCCATTTGATTGAAGCACCAAACCAAAGGTTACGTTAGTATAGCCACCATGGCTGCCGTTCGTAATAAAACTCACGTTAATATTTATGTATTCATTAGTAAAATTCTGGTTTAAAAAGAGGGAGCCATTGGTGAAACCAGAGCGGTTAGAAAAGGCCACAAAACCAGCCCCGGTGGCGGTGGTGGAAGTATTAAAGCTTTTGAGATCCACTAGGTCTTTAATTTCAGCCAGAGAGAAGTAAATCAAGAGGAAAAATAACAGAAAAAAAGCGACGGAAAATACTATTCTTCTTTTTTTCATATTAGCATCTACCTCTCCCGAACTTTGTTCTAGAACATTAAACATCTATATAAACCTTTAGTTTCATTTTAAAATAGTAAATAGAACATTAATGATTGAACCAATAGGCTTAAATGTGGCTATTAGAGAAGCTTCAAGAGCGATAGTGGAATATTAGGGGCACGCCCGTCGTCGACAACAATAGCCTTCCCGGTTTGCTCTATCCCTTCCTCCATCCTGCTTCCCCCGGAACACCAACACTGTATATTTAGTGCTGCACCCGTCAAGGCCTGACACGGTTCATAGACGTGCGGTCCCCGAGGACAAGACTTCGCCGGTTAGGATAAAGGCCAGGGAACGATATTCCCGCCTTCGTTGGGCTTCGGCTCCGTGTAAAGTCCATTCACGGTGACAACCTAGGACTAGCAGGCCAGCCTAGCTCTCCCTACA
>JBBSWG010000032.1:0-26671 GCA_038046425.1 Nanobdellota archaeon | reverse complement strand
AGCCAGTTGTATGAAGTAACGTTTAGTAAAGGGCAACCGGTAGAAATTACCGCTCCGATGCTGGGCACGTTTACGGTATGCCAGAGCGATAATAATGCCGATACGCAACAAGTGCAGGTGTGCCTAAATGATGTTTTAGATTTCACGCTGCCGGCAGGTACGTTAACCAGGAGAACCGTTAACGCCCAGACTTATACGTTCCTCTTTGCGATGAGCCAGGGCGTGAAACAGGTTTCTATTTTCAGCCATCAGGTTCTCAATAGCGTTGAACAGCAGCTTACCTATAATGACTTCATCAATAATCTGGTGCAGGGCAGGAGAATTTCCTTGGAGTTTCCCGCTGAAGGAACGTTATATCTGCTAAAGCATCCTGTCGCAACTGTCATCTCCCTACCCTCATTAAATCTGGTTGCGCATACCGGGAGCAGCGCCAGCACGTTTACGGCTTCCGGCAGCGAGAGTGAAGTAGAATTTTCTGCCGTGGGGGGAGGAAAGATCTTCCTGCGGCGGAATTACGGCAATCCCCCGCCGCCCTTTAGCATCTGGGGACTGAAAGCGGAAGAATTGATGCCAGTGGATTTAGAGCGGGATCTGTCTACCTCTTTTTCATCAATAACTCCGATTAATATTTACATTCCCAATTTAGGAAATGTGGGTAAATCAGCCAGCGACATTACCCTTGATTCCACGGTGTTTAAGGTTAGCAGTTCTGTTTCAGGAGACATCATTTTACGATTTAAAGAGCCGCAAGCGCAGGAGCAGGATAAGGCTTTATTCTATTATCACAGTGCTAACCTGAATCAGGGAATTCCCGTAAAATCGGTAGCGGTATATCTCTTTTATGTCCTGGTTCCTGACGAAACTCAGGCCAATTCACCCTTTCACACCTACGACGACACGTTCATCACCAAGCTCACCACCGGAAAAGAATTAGCCTTCAAATTTGAGGATTCATATTACCGCCTCAGCCATGACAATCTCCAGGGGCAGCCGGTGTTTTTTGATGTGAGCAAACTCCGTTTGCGTACGTTGGATGGAATTCAAGCATTTAATCCTGCCAATCCGGATGCGAGCACCGCCAGCTTTAATGTTCCGGAAGGGAAGATCAATGTTATTGTAGATAGTGTTGGGGGGATGATTTATTTCCAGGCGGAAACGTCAACAGCGCTCATTACCGAAACTTTTCCAGTGGATGAGTACGATTACACTATAGAGCTGACACCGGGAAACAGAGTAGAGCTTCCAGATGACGATAGTGATTCCAGCAATAACCCTACGCTTCGAATGTGTTTCCTGACTGCTTATGCCAATACCCAGGCTGCAAAAGTGTGCGATGATAAAAATCAAGATGTCCTTTCCCCGGTCTCGTCGGATAATAAGAACACTGTGCTCGTTGATCCGGTAGTTACGGTACAAATAAGCGCCGGCGCTACTCAAAACACCTATCTCCTCGAATCCAACAAACTCACCGGGAACAATAAGAAAGTGATTATTCGTAGAATACTCTCTTTGAGCTCTTCGACACCCCAATTATTTCCCGACTGGATCACGGCGGCCGGCAAGTTTTCGGCTAATGAAAAACTAATATTTAATGTCAACACGATCTATCACTTGCCCTTTGCCCAGGACGCGCGTTTACAGACCTTCGGTTTAGGCAGATATCCTGGCGGCTTCCCCACTTTCCCACAAAAGCTGGAGCAAAAGACACCGATCACCCAGAAAGCAACGCTGGTGCTGAATGATACGCTCCTGAGAGTGATACAGGCTGAGACTATAATTGAGGCTGCTCCGATCAGCGCCACGTTTACCGTTGAGGGGTATAGCTACCTGCCGGAAGGCAAAGAAAAGATTGGGGGCAAAGCGGAAGGTGTGCCCGCAACAACAATTGTCTCGTTTGTGACCGTAGTGGATGGGACTGTTTATAAGATTACCTCTCCGTATTTATCCACAAATGCAGATATAAAATTAGTGCAGCTGAAATTAGAGGGAACCAATCAGCAGGGCTCTTTTACCCTCATTGACCGTTACTTTGCTGCAGGAGAAACCAAAAGCATCATCCTTGATGGCGTACGAACTTTAATCTCAGTAGAGGAAATACTTACTGAACCCAACAATCCACAAGCGGTAACTGGAGCCCTGATCACCGTAAGGAGAGAATGAAAAGGATGAAAGAAGAATGAAAAAAGAATAAGATAAAATAAAAATAATATAAAAGTAAAATAATACTGAGAGAATAAAACCATGCCTGCCATCCGCGTTCGCAGTCCCAGTAAGCACCCTCAGCACCTCTGGTTTAAAGTAGGGATAACGCTGGTGGTATTGCTCGTGTTTATGGCGATATTTACCAGTTACCGGTCGGGTGTAGGCCGGGCCATCTTCATTGGAAATATAAGCGAGCTCTATACTGGAGAAACCGTTGATCTAACGAAAGAACAATTCATTACCTTTGTCGTATTGCCGGATGAGAAAGGATACATCATACCTCTTTTCACCAGGAATGGCCCAGAACCAGGCGTCTTAGGATTTGCCGAGTATAGTTTAGACTTTACCCTGCAGGAACTGGACGCTCCAACCTATATTTTTTCCCTCTGTTCCTTGGGAACCTGCCTGGCGCGGGATGTTATCAGCCCTGATGAAAGTATTAGCCTTTACCTTGACCCCAATGATCCTCTCCCGGACCTGGAAGTTTCCTTCCTGGAAGGAAAAATCACTTTAGCTACGTTGCATCCAGTCACTGCCACCTATCACCAATTCTACGGAAAGGTAAATGGCTTGCCAGCTACAGGAGGACCATTTAATCTTTTTGCTACTCTCTACAATGCTGCCAATGAGAAAGTTGGAGATCAGGGAGTTATAGTTCAAGGTGATGGAACTTATGGCTATGGAGCTGCGCCTTTGAAATTGTCGGGAGGAGAAAATGGCTGGAGAGTTGTCTTTAAGCTTTTATACCAGAACGGGACAGAAATTGCTAGCCTGGGAGGTGCTGCTTATAGTAGCGGAAGCATTACCACACTTAACTTTCAGGTTCCCGGTACAGCTCCGTTACCACTACCAACGGCCACTACCGTTGATTTGCGGGCCGCGGTTCAGGGTGGAATTGCCAGCGCAGGACCACTTACCATCCAGAGCGGCAGCACGATTACGTTTTCCTGGACTTCCGGCAATGCCAATAGCTGTACTGCTTCCAATACCGCTTCCAGTACCGCTTCCAATCCTGCCTGGACGGGAAGTAAAGCCACTTCCGGTACGGAACAGTTAGCGGTAACCGCTAACGGGATGTACACTCTTACTTGCAGTGGAGCAGGTGGAAGTGCCAGCGATGCTGTCTCTGTTTTCTTAGCAGGGCAGCCCGTACCGCCTCCCGAGCAGCCGGGGCCGGGTTCGACACCTACACCTGCTGCTTTAGACTTCTCCCTCAGCGACGTCGAGGATAAATCTGTAATCAATGGTTCTTCAGTAACCACTAACGTCAGCACTTTATTGGTTTCCGGTACAGCCCAAAACGTAACCTTCAATGTTTCCAATCTGCCTGCGGGCATCACTGCTTCTTTTGCCCCGGCACTTTGTCTGTTGCCGTGTTTGAGCCAACTGACTCTTTCCGCCTCTCCAACTTTAGCGCTGGGTGAATATAAGATTCAAGTGAATGCCACCGCTGCCGGCAGCGTTAAAACCACTAAATTTGACCTTCACGTCTATGCTCCATTAGATTTCACCCTCTCCTCAGCGGGCGATAAATCTGCCACCATCGGCACTACCACGAACACTACTATCACTCTCCAGCTTGCTGGCGGCACACCACAACCAGTTTCCTTCTTCAGCGCTGGCTTTCCTTCCGGCACCAGCGCCTTATTTAACCCCACTTCCTGTCTTCCGCCCTGTACGACAACACTTTCCTTCACCCCCAGCATCCTGGCAGCAGCCGGATTGTATAATGTGGCCGTGAGAGCAAAAGGTGCCGAAGTAACAAAAACCACCAATTTCACCCTGCAACTGACGAAAGCAGCTGCCACCTGTCAACAGGACTGGCTCTGCGGCGATTGGACGGCTTGCATTGCTAATCTTCAAAGCCGAAGCTGTAACCGCAACGACCAATGCGATAAGTTTATCGGCACCAATACGCAAATTATTCCGGCAACTAAGCCGGAAACGCAACGGATCTGTCAGGGTCCGCCTCCCCCCGTCACGCCACCAACACCGGCACCGCTGTTATGCAGTCCGGGAACAAAACAATGTTCCGGCAATCAGTTACAGCAATGCAATTATGATGGCAAGAGCTGGACGATCATGGAAAGCTGTACCGAGAGCTGTGATTCATTAGCGTTGGCTTGTAGATCGGTGCCACCAACTAAACCCCAAAAGCCTTTCCTCATCTTCCCGACTTGGTCATTGTACCTGGCGGGTTCACTCGCTGTCTTTGCGGTCATTATCATCCTGCTCCTGAGCCTGCTTTCCAGGAAGAAGTTTGCCCCGGCGAAAGAGTATATCGAAGAAAGCAGAAGCAAAGGTTATAGTGACCAGCAGATTCGGGGTAGATTGATTAGCGAAGGCTGGGAGGCGAAGAAGATTGATAAGTTGTTAAAATAAAAGATAACTATGGCCCAAGACCTTTTTTACGTTTCTCCTGAATATAAGTCCGATCTCCTGAAAGAGTTTGAATTCCAGGAAGAAGTGCGGGAAGGGCCAGTAGGGCAGTATAATAAAACTGGTTTCCCCCAGCCGGTAAAATTCTATCGCTTATCCTGGGAAGTCTATGATCTAAGCCTGGAAGAGCCCTATTTCTGGGTGCTGGAAGAGTTAAAACGAAACTTTCCCCTTGTAGAAAAGCTGGAAGATTCCTTTGCGGCAGCGGAAAATTCCGCTTTCTTTGGCATCACCCAGCAACGGCTGGGAGCGCAGCAGGACCGCGTTTCCACTTTTTTAGCGACGATCGGTAAGATGATCAAAGAACTGTTCCAGATGGTACGCGAGCTTCGTATAATTGATGAGCGGCTGAAATATTATGGCGTGGTGGAGGAAGAGATCCAGAAGCCGATCGAACAGCGGAAAAAGGGCGATGAAATTACGCTCAAAGGCTTATTTGTCGATCTGGTGCAGCAGGGAGCCAAAAGTCCGGCTTCAGTCTTTGGCATGGCCCGGGAATTAGAATTTATCACCCTTCCTGACTTATTCTTTGACGCTCCCCCGTTTAGAAATCAGGATGAGCTGGAAGCCCATGTCAACAGCTTAGAAAAGAATTTCAACCGTAACGTGCTGCGCGTTTTGATCCGCCACCTTACCCAGTATCAGGAATGGCGAAAACGGACGCATAAAGAGCATCAAAGCAGAAGAAGGTTTATGCTCGCCTACTTACGCCAGCATTTTGACATCATCAAAATGTATGTGAACTGGATCCGGCCCTACCTGCGTCACGTCTCCCGGCTGCATCTGAAAGAAAGCAACATGACCAAAGCGGATTTAGTGTCCGCATTTGAGGGCAGCATGTTAGATGTGGAAGTGTTGGCGAGGAAACGGGATGATAAGACTAAAGCGAATGGCTGTATCCTTGCGACGTTCAATTATCGCACCCGGCCCGAGCTGAAGGTGGTACAGGAAGGTTACCAACGCGGGCCGGTGCATATCGGCCGGTTTGAGATGAATCTGCGCATCTATAAGTGGAAGGATAAAGAGGTGGAAGCCTATAAGAAGCTCAAAGAAAAAGAAACCATTTTCCTGATGGGCGAGGTTTCTGAATCCGTACAGAAGGCGATGGAATCGCTGGGTGAAGAGCTGGATCATTATTTAGCGGAAACGGAAGGAAAGGTCTGGAAAGAGGTGCGGGAAGGAAAAGAGGGAACAATGGGGGCAAAAGCGGAGCCGTCAAAAAAATCTTTTGCTGAACGTTTTTTTGGTGATTTTTACACCCCAAAAAAGCCCCAGGGGAAACAGCCTTCAAAGAAAGAAGCTAAACTCAAGAGCAATGAGCTTGAGGCAGCGTTTACCCAGCTGGTGGACATGCCTGGCGGCGTGCGGGGACTAGGTTGGAATGCTTTTCACAATTTTAAGAAAGCGCATCGGCTGATTGCTTGGTAAAATACTCTTTTCTTCATTTTTCCCTTGACGCTAATTCCAGCATTGCCATAATCTTAGGTAATTCTTTTTTAACCGTACTAACCCGTAACTCTAATTCCTGCAAATCCCCCCGTATCAACTCGTGGGTAACATGCAGGGGCGAAGATCCGTGTTTACTCAACCCAACTAATGTATTTAACTGGTCGTAGGGCCGGCCAAGAGCGGCTTTAAGGGCAGTAAGATCGAGCATAAACTCTCTTACCGAATCAACGTTGACCTTCTGCGGGTCAACTGGATGCAACATTCTCATTTTTCTTCACCTCCAGTTACTTTCTTATCATTCAAATCCCCAACCCTTTCGGTAACTTCCCCCCCATTTTCTTCATCAGCTTGCTCAAATCCTGCTCGCCTTTCATCATCTTCATCATCTTCTGCGACTGGCGGTACTGCTTCAGCATCTCCCGCACTTCCGCCACGCCTACACCGGAACCAGCAGCAATCCTGTCCACCCGCTCGGCACTGATAAGGGCGGGATTATCCAACTCTTCTTTGGTCATGCTGTTCATGGCATGTTTCCACTTCTCCAGCTTACCTTCCTGTACCTCCAGCAGTTCTTTCGGCAGCTTCAACTGTCCCATCCCGGGAACCATCTCCAGCAACTTGCTGAATGAACCCATTTTCTGGAGTGTGCTCATTTGAGTGTAAAGGTCAAGCAAATTAAAATCACCTTTCAGGAACTTCTGCTCGACATCCTTGGCCTGCTCTTCCGTCACCGCCTCGCGAGCCTTCTCGAGCAAGGATTCCAGGTCACCCAGGCCTAACAACCGGCTGACAAAACGTTGAGGATGAAATGGTTCAAGATCCTCAATCTTTTCGCCGATGCCAATAAAGACTATAGGGGCTTTGGTTACGGCACAGGCGGACAGAGCACCACCGCCTTTAGCCGTTCCTTCCAGCTTTGTTACCATCACACCGCTGACATTACAGGCATCATGGAAAGCCTGGGCTTGCTTCTGAGCAGCCTGCCCTAAATCCGCGGAAATGACCAGCAGCCGTTCATCCGCTTTCACCGCCGCATTTAATTGATTTAACTCTGCAATCAATTCTTCTGACAAAGCGTCACGGCCGGCCGTGTCTAGGATAACAATATCATAATCATTTAATCTCTTTTCAAAAGACTGGTAGATGATTACCGGATCCTTCTCCTTCTTAATCCCCAGGAATTCAACTCCCACGCCTTTAGCGAGCTGCTGGAGCTGTTCATAGGCTGCTGGTCTCCAGGTATCGGTCTGCATTACGGCTACTTTATACCCGCGCTTCTTGTAGAATTTTGCAAGCTTCCCGGCCTGCGTTGTTTTTCCTGAACCGAACAGACCTACCAGCATGATCTGGGTAGGCTTCTTACTAATTTTAATATCGTGTTGCTCCTGCCCCAGGAAATTAGTCAACTCTTCATAGACGATGGTAATCAGCTGTTCCCGTTTGGTGAGCCCGGCTTTCGGCTCTTCCTTGGCCCGCTGTTTGATCTTGTTGGTAAGGGTGAGGACCAGCTGGACGTTGGTGTCGGATTGGAGCAGGGCCCGCTGGATTTCTTTGACTAATTCATTGATCAGCTTTTCATCGACAAACAAGGCTTTAGTGATCTTGCTGAGCGTGCTTTTCAATGATTCGCTGAGCTGGGAAAGGACCATGGTTAATCTGATATAATCTGATATAATCTGATAAAAAGTTGATAGTTATATAAATGTTATTGAGGGGAAAAGAGTTGTTCTGCCTCCCCCTCCCTCACCACGCTGAAAATTTTTAAAAAAATGAGCCTGCCCGGATTCGAACCGGGGTTTACGGGTCTCCTCAGGAAATCAATCCCGCCGAAGCCCGTCGTCCTATTTGCCCCCGTGGACGAGCGACACGCACCAGGCTAGACTACAGGCCCATCATCAACCCTATTTTCAGGGTAATTTATTAATCCTTTGGTGTGTTGGCCTTAGTAATACTATGCGCAGACGATCTTAAAGTTGAATGGTATGCCTACTTACCTAATCTCTCCTCTCCACCATTTCCCATACTTTAAATTCGGCTTTACTTTCATTTCCATAATGCCGGGGATAGAATACGAATGGATTTTCTCGATTTCTATGGTAACCGCTTTTATTTTTTGCTGGAGCGCTTTCAGGATCAACACTGCTTCTTTTTCTTCCTGAATCCTCCCTTGCCACCAATAGAGGCTAGAGATAGGAAAAATGTTGGCACAGGCGATGAGTCTCTTCTGCAGAAGATGGCGGGCTATTTTACTCGCTTCCGGCGTAGTGCTGGCGGTGACGTAGAGGAAGGTGAAGGTCATGTTTTTGGTATTAATTTGATTTGACCTAGAATAATGCTGTATCTTAAATAACTTTCTAAGATTTTAAGATGATTTATTTTTTTAGAACTCCCCCTCCGCTACCTCAGAATTTTCCCCAGAAAATTCTGACAGAAAACTATTTAAGCTCTGAAGTTATCCTTCCTAAATCATGGCCAGATATTCTTTTTTTGGCACTGAACCACCCCACCAGCACGGCCAGCCACAAACAACCAAAGAGCAATTGCTGCACTTCTGGCAGGTGCAGAACTTTGACCCTCGCCTGCTCCGGGCTTTTGACCAGATCCCCCGCGAACTCTTCGTCCCGCCGCATTTAAAGCGCTATGCCTATGAGGACCAGCCCCTGCCGACAATGAGGAAGCAGTCCATCTCTCAGCCTACAACGATCATGCTGATGCTGCAGGCGCTGGAGCTGCAGAAAGGGGATAACGTTTTTGAAGTTGGTACCGGAGTTGGCTACCAGGCAGCCTTGCTGGCCACGCTGGTGGGGAAAAAAGGAAAAGTTGTCAGTGTGGAAGTCATTCCGGAACTGGTGCAGCTCTCCCGGCTTAACCTGGCTAATCTGAGTCTAGCGAATGCCCAGGTGATGGAAGGTGATGGCGGTGAAGGGTATCCGGAAGTGGCACCGTATGACAAAATCATCATTACGGCTGCCTGTCCGACTATTCCGCAGCCTTTGATCGATCAATTAAAAGAGGGCGGCATCGTGGTTGCTCCTGTCGGCGATTTGGAGAGCCAGACGATGATCAAAGGCGTAAAAGTGGAAGGGCGTTTATCTATCGAATTTCTGGGCCCCTTTGTCTTTGTGCCGATGAAAGGGAAGCACGGGTTCAAGGAAGTGGAGATGTATTATCAGTGAGAATTTTGCAGAGCAAAATTCTCGGGTGGGGAAACAGGAGGAGCAATTAATTATTTTTCTGCTTGATAAGCCTAGCTTTTATTTACACCGGAACAACTAGATATTAGTGTCACCTGCTCTCCAACGTAAAACGTCGAACTTCTTTCCACGTCCCATCTTTCTTCAGCAAGTAAAATTCTTTTACTAACCATTCATAGCCCAGAAAAGAGGGCTTCCATAACAATTCCTCCAGCCCTGGTTTCACTTCGCCAAGGGAAAGGTGCGGGTTATAGAATTGGCCAAAATAGGGCGAGCCGTAGCGCTGATAAGCAGCTTTTCGTTCCACATCCTGAGGAACAGGAAATCCGCTCAAAGAGGGGGTTTCTTTCCAATAAATAAATTGTCGGCTGATATTGATCACTTCTTTATGCAGCTGCTGAAGCTCAGCGGAAAGCCGCGGCAGGACCACCAGATTTTTTCTCTCTACTTCTTGCGCTTCCTCAAAGAAAGCCATCTTTTCCAGAGTCAAGAGAAATGGCGTCAGTTCAATTCCCGCCAGGGAACCAGTTAGCGCTTCTTCATCTTGCTCTCGGAAGCGGTTAACCATCACGGTGAGATGGTCGCCTGCTCCCGGCCGGTCCAGAAGATAATACTGGATGTTCTCGCGGAAGGAATCAAACAAATGCGAAAGCGTTTCCGGTGGGCGCAGGGCGAGGAGGTATTTCATAGAGAAAGATGTTTCTGAAGTGTTGCTGCCAATTCTTTGTAACCTCTCCCAATCTCCTCACGTGCCTTTACTCCTTTCTCGGTTAGCCGGTAATAGACAGTGTAACCACCAGACTCATGCTCGCTCCAAGGGGAGGAAGTCTCCCAGTGTTTCGTCTTTACTTCCTCAATAAGTCCAGCCCGGACCAGGCTATAAAAAGCATTAAAGTAGCGGCTCTCTTTCTCCCCCGCACTTTCAGGTACACCGGAGGTTACCCGGTCGAACTTTTCTGGTTTACTCTTGGGACCAGCATCAATCGCGAGAAGTACCTCCGCTTTTTCTTCAAGGCTTAAAGGCATTTCCCGCCGGTAAGGTATAGCCATAGTTTGATTTCCTGGAAACCTCTATATAAAAATTTCTATACTGCAAAGGCCATTTTACTCAAAATAGTCCCGATATTCCTCTAAATCATCTTCAATGCTCTTATAGAGCTGCTGGCCCGAAGGAGTCAGCCGGTAGTGCGTTGTCTCCAGGTTATTGGGATGATCATACTCGGTCCGTACCGTCTGCACGAAGCCTTTGTTATAAAGAGCATCATATGCCTGGCGATCACTGTCAGTGGAAAGAACCAACTGTACGGGCGAATTGCCGTCCTGCCGCCGGCCCAGAAGCAGGAGCAGGTCAATTTTCTGGGATAAATCCTGAACCATGACTCGCTGGAAAGGAGAGGGCTATATAAAAATGTCTGTGCTTAAAGTGTCTTAATCATCCTGCTCAATACATATTCTGTAGGTCCAATACTTTCTAAATCCAATTCTTCAACAAGATTTGACGGAAGCATCAGCCAGCCATTGAATCCGGTATCGATTAAAACATCAATCTCTTGTGAATTTACTAAGACCGTAGTATAAGGAAGACCAAACAAGTAACCTGTTTTCATGGCCTGGTTACACCTACTGTAAATGCAGCCTTAGAACCTATTCGCTTATAGAAAAACTTTTTATAAGGATACTTTAGCTTACCTTTCTTGTACGCTTCGAGAGGATTAGAGCCTATGAAATAGTCTCCACTTTCAGCATCGATAGCAACAAACTTACCTTCCATCCCTCTAAGTTTCGGCTGAATCTCCTGTTCATATAGTTCTTTGATCTGCTGCCTGCTGCTCATCTGTCAGGAAAAGGTGCCTCTACATTTAAATATTTCGTCGTTTACACCTGATTCTTCCTCAACACCAAACAATAATGATGATGCACATTAGGCACAAAACTGTAGCGATAGCCGTAGGGATAGAGCGTTTTATTATCCTGGCACCATAAGCGTTCGCCGCGCAACTGGTAATGTTTTGACAAGGCCTTGCCCACATCCCAGGCTAAAGTCTTATACTCCCCTTTGTCCATGTAATTCTGCAGGATGATGACCAGATGCCCACCTTCTTTAATTTTTGGCTTTATCGCCACAAGAATATTCACCAGGCGTTCCACAAACTCTTCGTAACTTGGGGCATTGCCCAAATCAGCTGGATCATCGCTGTACTTCAGATCCAGGCCTGCTTCTTCCCGTCCTTTGGTCACCAGCCCTTTCTTGTTCAGCATCGGGCCGTACGGCGGAGAAGTGATCACCAAATCAACTGGGGGAAGAGCATGTTTCTGCCAGAGCTGTTCCAGCTCTGAAGAATTACCTTCCAGGACCAATGGAGTGGGGAGCTGTTTGCTCTGCTCATCAGTTATGTTCTTGTCATCAGTTGATTTCTGCTGCGCTTCTAATTTCTGCACCCGTTCCCTGGCGATATCAGCATATTTTTTCTGTAATTCGATGCCGATCCCCTTTCGTCCAGTCGTATGGCAAGCAACTAACGTGCTGCCCGTCCCTAAAAAAGGATCAAACACTACCGCGCCGGGCTTGGTGAAAAACTTAATGAACTCCGCAACCAGATTTTCTGGATATTTTGCCGGATGCAGGATTTCATTTTTCTTTCTGGGGGGAGGATTATGGATGAACCAGGTTTTAGTGAATTTAAGCCAGTCCTGAGCCGAGAGAGCATTGAGCTTGTTTTCCGAGGAAGCGTTGGCCATAACCTAGGCAAAGAAAGCGGGGATATAAAAAGATATGGGAATGTTTCCAATGGCGAGAGTGTAAAAAATAGAGAAAATAAAGAGATAAAGAAAAAAAAATTTAGCGCCTTCCCCGCGCCATCTTGGCTTTAGCAACATCGCCTTTCTTGTTGATGAAGTAGAGATAGCCTTTCTGCCTCTTCACGCCAACTTTGGCGACGACTTCCTGCTTGACTTTACCTTTCTTCCGTCCGCGCCGGCTCATCTTGGCCCGGGCAACATTGCCTCGCTTATCGAGGAAGTACAAGAAGCCTTTCTGCTTTTTGACACCTGCTTTTGCCACCACTTCTGCCATAATCAATCACCCCCTCTTTTTTGATGGAGGGAAGAAAACCCCCGGGTATTTAAATGTTTCTGTTTTGTCGACGGAATTTTCAAGAAAGTGGAGATGGGGGCCTGCTCACTTTTATGTCCGCCCTATTGATGATAAATATTTGCTAACAGTTCTTCTGCCCGCAGCGCCTCATTCAGGTTGATGACTCCTTTCCGAAACTGTTCCTGATCATCCAGCCCGATCCGCGGACAGGCCGTATTGATCCAAACCTCAATGAAGGGAAAATTCTCTAGTTGGTTAAAAGAGATAACATCATCGACAAAATAATAGAATTTCTTGTTCGAAAACTTTTTCTCCAAAAAAAAGGCCGGCTTCATTTGTTCCTGTCCGGGCTTGACGGTGATAATTACCCCAATCTTCTGCGCGGAAAGGAATTTCATCAGGGAGCTTATATATTTTTTAATTATTTTTTCTACATCTTTATTAGTCATAACCGTACAGCTCTTTCTTATTGGATCAGCACAAACAATTTCCTTGAACTCTCTTGAACTTCTCTGTCGGTACGCCAAAGCTAACGGGTGAAATTTTCCGTCGCCTACATATAAATAGCAGTCGATTCTTTCCAATTCCGCGGGCGGAAGCTGCAGTGATTCATGAAACTGGTCACAACCGAGGAGCTGCGAGGGAGCATGGCTACGATCAGGCCTTGAGGTGATAACCACAATATTATTATCCTGCAACTGCTGTTTTACTTTTTCCAGATTATTAGAGAACTGGATGGAAGCATAGAGGGCGACGGTCTTATATTTATTTTTTCGGAGATACTTTAAAGTAGCTATGCTCAATTCTACTGTTCCGGCATAAGGGGCAGGAAGGAAGAGGACGTCCATTTTATCGCCTCCGGTTAGGGCTATTTCCTAATTGGCGCCGGATTTCAGAGAAGACTTGGTGATATTTTTTAAGATAAGCGTTAATTTTACTTCGCCGGTACTGGAGGATAAAGCGGGGATGCTCCAAGGGATAGATCTTCTTAAAAAATCTCCTTTCCTTGTTCAGCTCACCAAAGATCTGGTAATTTTTTCCGGAGCCGAGGATAATGGCTGCTTCAAGGCTGGCTCCCAGGGAGATTTGAGATGCTAGGTTTTGTAGCAGGAATGGTTTAAGGTGGGCCAGTAATTGCCGGTCATCATAGAAATTATAATTATTGCCTTCTTTCGTAAAGCCCAAAGGGCAGACGGCGGTAAGGAAAAAATCCTGGTAGAACCTCTCGGCCCCACCCCATTGCTCGATAAACTTATAGACAAAATCAGAGGATAGTTCCCGGCGCGGGGGAAAATCATTAGAAATTCCACAGAACTCTTTCAGGGCTACGGGATCAGTAAAGGTAACGCCAGTAAGCCCCGCACCGAATCTTCCCGGATTGATACCAAAGACAAAAATTCGGGCCTGATTATCAGAAAAAAATTTATCCAGGAATAATTTGGAATATTTCCTGGCCTTAAGATCCTGATAAGGATTCATGGCCGTGATTCCCTTCGGTAATATTCCGGGAAGCTCCAGCTGAGTATAAAAGTTAAAAGCCTTCTCCGCAAAGGTTTTGGGGTTATTCATGTCACCACCCCTCCTTCTTATGAAACGGCGCATGACCCCAGGCGATGAACAGCTCCACTCCTAACCGGTTCAATCCCAACGGTATATCACAGGCACCAAAATTACTGCCCAGCCAAATCAACACGCGGGCGCCAGTTTTCTCGCTGATTTCCCGTTCAATGTCTGCAGCTTGGGATTTAAGCCCGTCCGGCAGCTGAATACAGACCACTTTGGCTTTCGTTTCCTGGATCTTAGCGATAGCTTTTTCCAGTTCGAGGTGGTAGAGGGTCATGGGATGATTTTTGTTTATCCAGAACATTTTTATACCCTAACTTTATATTCCTTTCCATGGAACGATGGTTTACCCGGCAGCTGGAACAATGGCGTGAATACCGGAAGCGGAAATTAGCCGGCGTAGCCGGAATACTGCTAAACTCGGGCCTGACTTCTGTCCGCATGACTCTTCTTTCCCTGCTCTTAGGAATGGGAGCAGCCTATTTCCTGTTTCAGAGCTCTCTGTTGTATATAGTATTAGCCCTGTTGCATTTGCTCGCTGATGCCTTGGATGGAGTTATTGCTTCTTTAGAAGTAAAGCCGGCACCAGGGGGTGTAAGGTGGGGTGTAACGTGGGGAGTAAACTGGGGAGCTGATTTTGGGAAATATTTTGATGCGGGCACCGATGCTTTCGTTACCCTGCTTCTGCTGGGCAAAGTCGCTTTCACCCTCCAGGATCCTTATGCGTTTATTGTTGTTGGATTGTATGCTCTCGTGCAGTTGATTTACTTTATTTCCAGAATGGCTGCCCCGACACTGCAGGTGAGAACAGTTACAGTAGTGCTCTTAATGATCTCCGCTTTGGCCTTTCCTTGGCTCAACCAGCTGCTGCTGTTGGTAATAGGTATTTCTGGGGTAAGTTCATTGTATTCATTAGCGAGGCAACTGCAATGGAGAATGGGGAGGAGATAAAGAATTTTGCTGCGCAAAATTCTCTGTCTCCCCCGTACCCCACGCTGGAGGATTTTGAAGCGACGTCCGACTTCGAAGTATTTTACGTAGAAAAGCACGGTTTATTCAAAACCCCCAATTAAAATCGCACCGCATCATAATTCCGACCAGCAACTATCCGATACTCATTCCTATCAACCACGCCATTACCATCACGATCAAATCTTTTAATATATTCCTTGCCATCAACGATGCTATCCTTATTGAGATCGTATTTATCAAAGAACTGTTTCACGATTTGCTCAATACTTTCTCTCCTTAGTCTTTCCCTTGACTTTCCTGAAATAAATGCTGTCAGGTGGTTAACTGGTTGGTATGTATCTGATACATAAACCACCCCTTCTGATATTCCTATCACTACTGCTCCTGAACTTACTATTATCCCTAAACCTATCCCTATGCTCTTAAGTCTTGATTTCCTTGGAACTGGGGGTTCTATAGTGTCCATTTCCATAAGATTCCAACTATTTTCTTAACTATTTAAGCTTTTACCTATTACGATACTGTGATTCCACCGCTTGATACTCCCACCGTTCAACGGTACATCACTATTAATTTCATACTTTTACCACCATCATTGCTGCTGTTAACAAGGTGGGGACAACTTTAGATGGTTCCTGAGTAGGAGATTTTGCAGGTTCCAGATTTATCTCATGTCACCAACAGGGCAAATCCTATCGCTAGCAGCGCTTCTACAATAGCTGCCACCAACAGGGAATTTTTCTTTCCCAAAAAAGCCAGGAAACCCATCAGTGCCAGATTTAAGATTATCACCACTAATAATGTAGCTTCAAGTATCATGGGAGCAACACCTTTTCCATTATAGCAGACATTACCGACAGGATGCCCAATACTAAAGAGCCTACCCAGACCATCGCTGGATTACTGAATATAAATCCCATTCCCAGGAGCGTAACTGCCAGCACTCCCACCATAATAATAGCAAATCCAGCAAAGGCTTTAACATCCACTTGACTTTTCGTATCCATCTTCTACGGAAAGATCCAGTAGTTTATATTTCTTTCTGTGATAGTTCATTGGAATAAAAAGCAAGGGCTTTTACCGTATCCCCACTACTCTCGGCCTGAGCCTTACTTGCACATACTCTGCCTTGGCTAATCTTCTGGGCCGTTCTGCCGGCTGGCCTTGCGCGCGGAAGAAATAAGTCTCCCACTCCCCCTTTTGCTCTTTCCGCTCCAGCGTATAATTGGCAGAATAAAGCTGATGCAGATACTTCTTCATCCCTTCCACTTTGGTAAAGCGAAAATGCCGGGCCCAGAGACTGAATACCGGCAGTTTGGAAGCAGTTTTCTCCTGGACGTCGAGGACGACACGGACATCTTTGGCCGGTTTAGCCCGAGTAGTTTTTCTCATACGGAATCACCTCGTTTACGGTGGAAAAGAACGGGGGATATTTAAGGTTGTCGATTGATGGGCTATGTTCAAAGTTTTATAGAGAATTTTTTAAGAACCACCCCCAGGCCAGTTTTTCAAGAAATTCTCTCCGTAACTGGGATTTACCATCAACGATAAAGCGGTGTTATTCCCTTTAGGCTGGCGATCTCACTTTCTTCATAAAAAATCGTCAGGGACAGATGCCCATTGTATCGTTCCGGGATAAGACGTTTTTCCCGCAAGGAGACAAGCAGGCGTTGCTGAAGCACTGGAGCAATGGCATCGCCATTGAGGTGGAAGGAAGAAGTGGTAAAATGGCTGTTATACGCTACAATGTAACCCAGATCCCTGCTGGCATCGGCCTGAGGCACTTTTTCAAATGAATGTTTTCTGCTCCGGACTAAAGCGATTATTGCTCCCTCCTGATATGCTATCCCTTCCTCCAGTTCCAGGATGACCAGGTCGAGACGCAACGCTTTTCCTGTTTCCACGATTCGCCCATACAATTCGTCTTCGCTTATTGCCCGATGTTGGGAGGAATTACCACCATCCTCATAGTAAATATTTCTGTTTCTAGAGTAAGTTAGTGTTCCTTTCCCGGAGCTGTCATCAGCGCTCATTTCCGACACTCCCGATAAAACAAATTAAGCTCTTCCTGGGTAATCGTGGGGCAGACCGTAATTAAGCTGTTCAAGGAATCCGGAACGATCACATCATCAATCTGAACCGCCTGTTCCAGATCAAAAGCGGCATCGTCGGCTAAAGCTGCCCCTAATAGGGTCACTTGAGCTAGCCCGCCAGGAAGATATTTTTCCACCGGTATGGCGAGAAGACGGTGGAACGCACCTTCGTCCCGCCCGCACCGTAAAGCATAGTTTAAAGAGGGATAAACTGTTAAACTATATTTTTCCCTCTCAGAATCATACGTATCGTACACCAACCCATCCAGCTGCATCTCTTCCCAGTCAAAGACGTTCACGGCCCGAAAGAGGTAAGTTGTGGTCATCGTAACTGTTCATCTAACGCTTTCACTTTATTCACTGCTGCCTGCACTTTCCGGGAAGGCATCAAAGCCACTAATCCCGCCCGGCTTTCATCATGTAAAAATAAAGGCACTGCTGACAGCAAGCCCGCCAAGGGGTAATTGTTTTTTCCATATTCTTCCGGCGGCAGACGAATCTGCCGTTCCGTTAAAGCAGTAGCGAGCCCGCCTTTCTCTGCGCCCTTCATTAAGATATCACCCCCTAGTTGTCTGGTCGCTCGCCCTAAAGTACAGAATAGATACAAGTTTCCCGCAAATTTTTCTGTATTCTCTGCCAGTTCTTCTTCATCAAGACGGCAACACATCTCCCGACAATGCTGATCCCAGTATTCAACGGTCTTGCCGATATTCCAGTCCGGCTGCAGCTTAGGATCGAGCAACCGGTATTCTTTCCGCAGGAAACGCTTGAGCTCAGCTTTAAATTCAGCCGGTGATGCAGTCCGTGATTTATCACCTAGTTTACCTTCGAATTTACTCGTATAGGATTCATCCACCGCCCGCTTAGCCAGGGTGTAAAAAAATAACCGTTCCGGATAATCGTTGGCGTTAAAGCCAACAGTATGCTGCTGCCCGTCCTTAATCTCCCAGCCTTCTAGGAGACGATGGCGATGGCCGCAGTTTAGGCTATAGTCCAGAAGGTCGTTAGGCTCGATCTCGGTCGTGGGAGCATGAACTAATTCCATCAGTTGTCCCAGCGGTTTATCATAAAGCTGCTGTTCCCGTAAGAGATAGCGGAGGTGGGGCATGGTTGTTTAAAATAGTTTTACGCTTTGGCTCCCTGCAAAATTTTTTCCAGCGCGCTCATCAACCGCGGGCGGAGCAGCACGGCTATTTAAACTTTTCTGATAGATTTCTTAAAAGTAGTAAAAAGAGTGGGGGCTGGGCGGGCTCGTTCTCATAATTCCACTAAAAGATTTATATATGTCATCATACATAAGCCACGTATGGCACATATAACCTTAAGCATCGATGGTGAGCTCCGGCAGGAGATGAAAAAACATCCGGAAATTAAGTGGAGTGAAGCGGCCCGAAGGGGTATCCGTCAGCAGCTGGATCTGGTTCATGGCCTCCAGCAGGGAACGGAATGGCTGCAGCGCTTGCCTGAGCCGACCAGGAAAGGGTTGGAGCAGCTGAAGCGCTTCTCTAAAGATGACTGGAAGAAGTGGCAGCAGAAAATGAGGGAAAAAGAATGGAAACGGGCGAAGTCCTTGATGCCAGCAAATCCAGGGTATTGCCCCGGAATTGAAGGTGCGGTTAATATCATAATATCCTCGGCTGATACGCAAACTGCTTAAACACGATTTCTGATTCATAGGCAATGATTGAGTCCAGGAAGGAATTCCGCAGCTCTTGAACCACCCGATTAAGCTCATTATTGTTCTGGGCAAAGATGCTTAACTGGAAATTCCATTTACCCACGTGTTTCGTCATCCAGACCATGTTGGGCTGCTGCTGCAGGTACTGGCTGAACTTCGCCTGGTTAAGGTTCTTGGTTCTCAAACGAAGGAGATACCATTGATAGCCCAGATAGGAAAAAGCTGCCTGGGGCAGGAATTGCTTGATGATGCCCGCTTTAACCAAAGCCTGCAGGCGGTTCTGGACGGAAGTGGTGGCCAGGCTCATCTGTTGAGATATTTTTAAGATGGGCAGCCGTGCCTGTAATGAGAGCAGCTGCAGGATCTGCTTATCTTTATCATCAAGTTTAAGGGTTGCTTTGTCCTCAGGTTTAATGATGGAGTGGAGGCGATCTCTCTCTTCATTATGGTTCTGATGCTCAAATTCTTTATGGAAGGAAGTTCCCTTGCGTTCATTGATTTTTGGGATTTCTTTCTCTTCCAGCAGGAAATGAAGCCCTAAAAAGTGCTCTTCCAGCAGGGTGGAAATCACATAATCTTTCACGTACATATAATATTGGTTGAGCAGGCTATCGACGATACTGACAAATTCCGCGGTCGTCTTGGTCATGATCCGGAACTGCAGGTCAAAGGGAGCCGAGCATTGCCGGACGTGGGTGACATTCTGGTGGGCTAACAAGGTCTGCACGATGGCTTCAAAATCTGAGGAAGGATGCAGGGAAACAGAGATATCATGCACGATATAACCTAATTTCTGGTGGTCCAGCAGGGTCATGAAACCATGTAAAAAGCTTTCCTGCTGCATCCGCTTGAGGCGGTAATGGACGACTTCTTTGCTCGTTTTCAGGGCTTTACCGATGGTGCTTTCCGCGAACCTTCCATTGAGGCTGAGGAGGTAGAGGATCTTGCGGTCCAGCAGGTCGAGCTCTAACCGTTGGTCCTCTTGTGGGGATCTTTCTAAGGAGGGCATGAGGTGGGCTAATGAGTATTACATATTTATGAAATATTTATGACGTTCTTCCTGAGAATTTAACGATTATACATTAGCAGTTATAAGAAAGTGTAGTGGTGAAGGAAACAACGGGGGGATTTTAACTTTAGTCTATCTTTCTCCCCCGCTTTTTGGTAAATGCTCTTTAAGCCATCTCTTGGTTTCTTCCATTCTTTTGAGATGTTCCGCCTGGGCACGGTCAATCATCGGCTGGGTGATCAATCCATCTTTTGCCAATTTCCTAAACGGCAGGCCATAATAATCTTCCTCTCTTACCTCTTCTATTCCGTACGTTTCGATTTTAGCCAGGAGGCTTCGGGAATCCATCAGTCGATTTTCATATCGCCGTTGAAAGTAATGGATATCTTCCCGGTAGAATACGTGAGCCTCTAGACCATACTGTAAGTCCTGAGGATATTCTTTTTCCACGGCTTCGATACCTTGCCGTTCAATCAACCCCATAAACTTTTGAGCATATCGTGTTCGCTTTCTGTAAAGATCCTGCGCCTGAGCAACATCTTCGGGAGTAAGGATCCCCTTTCCATAAGAAAATTTGATATCCTCGGGCCGGTGGTCTTTCCCTAGCAGTTCAATAGTGCCGAGCACATTACAGGCAACACTCGCTCGCCAGATCTTTAGGCCTTGCTCTTCTTCATAATTCACGACCAGCCCTGGTGAGTTTAAACCCAACCCTCTGCTGTGCCGGGAGTCTAGATCTTCAAGGATGACTTTCCTTCCCGGATATCGTCCTGCTAAACTTTCATAGTGGTGGGTGTAATAGTCTATAAATCGGACGTAATCGTATATTCTACCAGAATTTTCATTACTTCCCCCTAATCTTTGAGTAGCATCCATGTTTAGGTCGCTGTAATTCTTATTTTCGTGGCGCTGATGGCGCGGTCTTTACCGCTTGAACATAAAAATCACCGCTTATATATAAACTTTTTGGTGTGTTATTACTTTCTAGTAAGTTGATGTTCTGCTGCCCGGGCTTTTCAGTTACCTGCCGGGCGAGAACCAGACTCTTTCCGTAAATCATACTCTATACAGTATAGAAAAAGACAATAATCATATTCTATATAATATAATATAGTAACATTTATAAATACGAAGTTTTTCCCAGCAGAGATGGCGACTGATGAAGAGTTGATTAAAGCTATTTCCGAGCTTAATTTTTGGGGAAGAGAACAGCCTATCGGCAGGTGGAGGGAAGGATACGTATCCCGCATCCAGAAGTTCTTGCCCGGGGAAGATGCCTTGGTTATCCTGGGGGTACGGCGAGCAGGTAAAACGTATCTGGCCCGGCAGATCCTTAAAAAACAGTTCCCCACTGTACGATCGGAGCAGACGCTGTATCTTAATTTTGAAGATCCTCAGCTCGGCCCTTACCTTGCTGCCGACGTGCTGGAGCAGGTTTACCGTTCCTATCGGAAACATATCAATCCGAAAGGCTTTGCCTACGTTGTTCTTGACGAAGTTCATGCTGCCCCGCAGTGGGAGAAATGGGTGCGGGGAAAGCAGGAGCGAAAAGAAAATCTCAAAATAATTATTACCGGCTCTAATGCCCGGCTGTTGCGGAAGGAAATATCCTCAGTATTGACTGGACGAACCATTGCTTTTGAGGTTTTTCCCTTAAGCTTCTCTGAATTTCTTCTCTTCCAAGGAAGGCCCTCACTGAAATCCTATGAGCTGCTAACCAGAGCGCAGGAATTACAAGAGAAATTAACGGAATATCTGCGATTTGGTGGTTTTCCTAAAGTGGTTTTAGCGCCAGAAGAAGAGGTTAAGCTTCAAACCCTGAAGGAACTTTTTGAAGACCTTGTCGTTCGTGACGTGATCGTTCGGAATAAAATCCGGGAGGCAGCGGGCGCCCGGCTGGCTGCCGAATTGGTGGTCAACAACTTTTCCTGCCTGCTGAGTGCAAATAAGTTACGGAATACCATGATAGATATCCTGCGAACAAAAATTTCCCCTAACTTTGTAGTTGCTTTATTAGCCTATTTTGAGGAAGCTTTCCTGTTTTTTCAGAATCCCATTCTTTCTTATAAAATCAAGGAGCAAAAGCAATATCCCAAGAAAACCTATGTCATTGATAGCGGGATTATAAATGCCACGACTACTAAGTTCAGTGAAAACTACGGTTTGGTGTACGAAAATGCCGTGGCGATAGAACTTCTCCGGCGGCACGGAAGAAAACAGATCTTTTATTGGAAGAACCCGCAGCAGGAAGAAGTGGATTTTGTGGTAAAAGAAGGATTGGGGATTACCCAGTTAATTCAGGTCTGCTTTGATTTGAGCACGGAGAAAGCTCTGAAACGGGAGCTGCGGGGATTGCTGAAAGCAGCGGGGGAACTACAGTGCCATAACTTATTAATTATTACTAATACTAAAGAGGGGGAGGAAGAATGGTCCGGAGAAACAATAACGTTCCGGCCGTTATGGAAATGGCTGCTGGCCGGAAGATAATGGTAACTATAGCGAAAGACATAAATAATTATACAAATAGTTATGTCTTTCGGAATATAGTAAGTGACATTTGTATAAATATTTAAGTCACTTACTATATATTCTCACTGTAAGAATCGACTTGGAGATTTTATCTCAAAATTCCCCCCATTTTATCTATCCTCCAAACCACCACTTTAAAATATCCCTTTGTTAAAAAATCCCTGCGCTGGTTTTAACTATTGGTTTGCTCTGGGGAATTGCTATGAAAGATTCATTAAGCGATTCATTAAGCTTCTCCCGCCTTTCCCTCTGCCTCGCCTTGCACGCCGAATTGAGCAAGGAACAACAACAGCAAACAGCGAAAATCTATCTGGACGAGCGCAACTGGAGCATTATCCTCAATAGCGACTTAGCCCACCGCGGGCATTACCCTTATTCTCTGGAGGAAGCAGTGGAGATAATTGGCGAGGATGCCAGAAGCAGGGACAATATTTTTCCGGACGGCCAATTAGTTCTGCTGGTCAAGGAACCAGGCAAAGAACCAGGTAAAGAACCTGACCATGAGGCAGGCCGAGAGCCGGAGTGGCGGCCGATTGGCTCTATCCATACCATCGTTTCAAGCGAGCAGCAGGTCAAAGCCAGTTTCACCCCAGAACATACCGGTGCGGCCGACGGTACCTGGAACCTGTTCACCAACTACGGTCGTCTCTCACCGGAAAGCTATGATCCTGCCGGCAGCCGCTGGGTCTGTTTTGCCATCCAGACTGACCAGGATTTAGACCGGAAGAAGTGGGACATTAAGCCGGCTGATCTTATCATCAAGGGTGTTCGTGTCCTTGCTTTCGCCGAGGGCAAAGAATACGCTGAATTAGGAAAAACAGTGGAATTTTCAGAAGAATTCAAAAAAGTCGTGGGAAAATATCCGGCTATTCAATATATTAACCCTTTAACCCGTCTTAGTGGCTTCTATCAAAGCAAGCAGCGGTACCCGGAATTGACGGCTTTAGATTATGCCCAGAAGATCGAACGGCTGTTTTTCCATAAGGATCCACCCCAAACCACTTTTAATCTTGACTTATACTCGCTCACTAAAAAATGTTCCCTGCGCTATCATTGTAGCCGGGGAGCAAGGATTGAGCAGGTGATTGAGAAGTTTAGAGTTCATGATACGGCTTCCCGGGGCTATGGAGCGAGCGTGTTGTATTCACGGTAGATGTATTATATCCTTGTTAATAAAGAGTGTTCAAAGTAAAGGTAGTGTAATCTAACATGAAAGAACACCTTGATCTGGAAGAAGTCCTGAAATACGATCCCTATAGAACTTACCTTGGCTATGGCTACCTGGACGATAGTATAACTTGTTCCAACACTCATTTTTTTCTTGAGGAGCCTAAAGGAATTACCACCAACCTTTCTTTCAAGCGTTCTTTTCTGGCAGAAAGCGAACAAGGTTTCCATCTCTCGGCGATGAACGTGCAAGTCGTGGTTCCCTTTCTCTGCCAGCAATTAGTAAAAGCCCAGCTGACCCGGCAGAACGCAACACTGGAAGATTTTCTGATCATATCCAGCGAGCAGCACTATAAACAGTTCATTGATCAGCAGGAAGGGTTACGTTGCCGGATCGAGCAGATCTATCAGCGCCGACATGAATATCAATTTGAGTATGGGTTTTATGCTGTGGGAGAGGATGAATTGAGTGCTTCCCAGTCGGCTGTCTCCACTCTGCCCTCTATTCAACCCGCCTTTTCCGGCACGATGACCTTTGCGGTAAAAGTTGATAATCTGGCCTCAGCGAGCTATCTTCTCCCAACCTTACAGATTCAATCGGAAGAAAAGTATAAGCTCAAAGAGGTTTATTTTTCTGAGGAATATCTCTCCATTGAAGGACTGCTCGTTCCTAAAACCAAACGGCTTGCCCCGGTGCAAGTGCATGGTGCCATTGGCCTGCTGATGAAAGGTCTATTTTGCCGCTTACTGCGGATTGACCGGCAGAAGACCATGGACGCTCGTGCCTATACCATCATCCAGCAGTATGACCGGCGTCCACCGCAGGAAAAGAGATTGCCCATATCGTTACAGCTTGACCGGGAGATGCATCTCTCGACAAAAAAGGGCGAAGAATGGGGATTTTTTACTGCGCACTATGAACTGGGTGAGACGATGCAGGGGATGTTACGGATAGCCCAGCCGATGAACGATGTAGGGGAAAGGGAAAAAATGTTGCTGAGAAAGTATTTTGAGGTGCGGACTAAAGAGGGCTAAGGTTATGGTATAATACTCTGAAAAATTAAACAAATCCTATTGGTCATTCACACTACCCACTTCACCAACAGATACCCGAGCACAATCAGCATAAAGATTGCTAGGCTTACCCAATTAAAATATTTCTCGATGAAGACTTTCACTCTTTCACCCCAGAAGTAAGTTAGCGTCGCTACGAAAAAAAAGCGGCCCGCCCTCCCCAGCAGTGATCCTAGCAATAACGGTGTCAATCCCACCCGCCAGACACCTGCACCGATCGTGAATACCTTATACGGAATAGGCGTCAACGCTGCACCCAGGATGGCCAGGAAAGCATTTTGTTTGTATAACTCCCCCACCACTTGAAAATAATGCTCATATCCTAAAGTGGTAATAATATACTGGCCGATACTTTCAAACAGGAACATCCCGATCAGGTAGCCGAATAAGCCACCGATGACCGAAAACAACGTCGCGAGAAAAGCATACCAGTAGGAGCGTTTAGGCTTGCTGACACTTAAAGAAATCTGCAGTACATCCGGCGGGATGGGAAAAAATGATGATTCGACAAAGGCCAGTACACATAAAGCGTACGTGCCATAAGGTGATTCAGCCCAGGATAAGACCCACTGGTAAAGCCGCTTTAACGCTCCGAAGGAGTAGAAGTGCAGCCCCCGCACCACCCGATGCTCACGGAGTTGCTGGAGTCGGGTAGTTAAGATCATAATCCATCCAGAAGATGAGAAAGCTTTTAAAGTTTTTGGAGAGAATTTTACTGCGTAAAATTCTCTGGCGTGGGGTGGGGGTAAGTTAAGGGGGAAGGAGAATATGGAGATAGGGGAGAGAGGGGCAATTAACGGAGCCCTTGCGGGGTTAATCAGCTTGGCCAGTTTTTCCCTTGTTTCCACAACTCTTCAAACACCAAGTTCATCCCTTTCGCTAAACGTTCATTGACAATATGGACCGAGAAATATTGCCGCTGATGCGTAAAGCGGAACACGACCCCCACATCATCGTAGATGCTTACCTGAAAAGGAAGGGCCTCCACGAGCCGAACTTTAATTCCCTGTCGTTTCCATTGCCGGAGGCGCTCGCTGGTCGTTAAGCCGGGCGAGGTCAGTGCTTTTATGGTTACACCGCGCTTAATCGCCTCACGACAGGCCTCCAGATGGTCTTTATTGATGGTTAATTTGGACATAGTCTTCCAGTATTTTTTGGCCTGATTATGCAAAGTAATCGAGCGGGCGAAGGCCGCAGCATGGCTGGTATGCACTTCTACTATATTTGTGGTTGGTGAAAATTGAGCTGATGAAGAAAACAAGCGCGGCAGCAAGGAAAACGAAGAAACCAGCTCTTTGGCCTGAGCACGAAGAGAATGCAATCTTTTTTGTTCCTTTGCCAGGGTTGTTTCCAGAGCTACTTCCAGAGCTACCGGCGAGAAATGCTTTGGCCGCCCGGGCTGGATGGTGAGGAATCCTTTTTGCTCCAGGCTCTCGAGGACCGGATAGATCTTCCCGAAGGGCACGTCTGACAATTTAGCGAGCGTGTAGGCCGATACTGTTCCTTGCTGAAGCAACGCGGTATACGCCTTTGCTTCATAGCCGGTAAGATTAAAGAGTTTTAGCTTTTCATGCATGATACAACAACTTAAAGTTGTTGTTAATTTATAAATATTTCGGTTGCCGGAGAGGTCTTATGAAAACATTTGAGGAGAAAAAACGTCAAAGATCATTGGAAACAGAAGTCGTGGCGGTGTACTATGAAGGCCACCACCCTAAAGAGCCAGCACCCTCTTCTTTGGCTCATTTATCCCTTGAAGAAAAACACCAGCGTATTGAGCAACTCCTTCATCTTGATCAGAAGCCCATTCAGGAAATTAAAGGGCAGATCCAATGGCATAATGGGCCGGTCTTTGCTACACCAGAATATAATCCCATCCAAAACCGCTGTCTGGGAAATCTTCAGGTAACCCAACTGCTGGAAGATATTATCACCTATCATCGCTGCACCGGGAGCGTAGCTGGAAATAGATTCACCCTCCACGATTATGGTGACTGCCTTCACTTTTATTTAACCTGGCCCAAGGGTGACGGTTCCGATTATGTCATCTTTGATTTAGAGCAGCACGAAGAACCTGAAATCCGACAACGCATCCAACAGTTACAGCACCTCAGCACTTGGGCTCATGGCTCATTAAAAAAAGCTTATAGAACAAGATGCTGTGTTGCATAAATAGCTAATTGTTCACAATAACAACATAAGCTCTTT